>NZ_SIJC01000002.1:0-300000 GCF_010078385.1 Chengkuizengella sediminis | reverse complement strand
TGAAACAGGTAATATGATACTACCGCTTGGTGTTTCAACTGGATCACCAATAATGGTATTTACATCGACCATTTCTTTTATATTCTCCATCGCAGTTATCATTAACCCTTGGATAGGATGTTCTTCCATGTTTTGAACCCTCCTTTTGCTTTAAGCAAACGAATCATAAAATGTATTGCAATATAGATAGCATGTGCTATACGAATTTTAAGTATACACTCAGCTTCAATATAAATATCTATTTTATTGTATAAAGGATGAACTTCTAATTGAGGTCTGACATTCATCTTGATTTTATTTATAAAATAACCAATGATATTACTATTCACACCCCAAATCAAACCAGTTAACATTGCAGTTTCTGGTGCTTCTCCAATACCAATACTTGTTTTCCATTTTAAATGAGTACAGTGAAAATAAGTCATTGATTGAGATATCCATTTGGAAAACCCAACAAAATGTGTAACTAATTCTTTTGCATGTTTTAAATAATCCCAAATATTTTTTGGAGTAATATGTGACTCAGCAACTGACTCTGATTTAGCCACTGTTTCTGAACTTTTAGATTTTAACTCTACGCCTTCAAAAACATTTCTAAACTCAACAAGTGATATTTCATATTGATAATGAAATAAGCGTTTAAATAAGTATAGATCGACAGAAAATCGGTCATCTTTATGAATTCGTTTTAAAGAAATTTTTACTTTTATAAAGCTAATCATAACCCATAAAAATAAAACAAACAGTATGAATAATATCCCCCATACCCATAACATAATTAAGGTATACCTCCCATAAAAGGATCTTAATACATCTAATATGTTTAGTATATCTTTCCAAATAAAAATCATACATCATAAGAAATAATTAAAAAAACTCCAAACCGTTTTAATGGTTTAGAGTTCTTAAATGCACTTTTTTATTCCAAATCATTCATTGTCATTTGCTGCAGTCCCATTTTTTCAAGTAACTTTTTCGTTTCTTCTTCTAAGTTATCATGATTTTCAAAAGTGTCTTGGTCTGGTAAATCTTTCAAACTATTAATACCAAAATAGTCTAAAAATTGTTTTGTTGTACCGTACAATATGGGTCTCCCTAATGATTCCGCTCGACCGACTCCTTGGACTAATCCTTTAACAACTAATGTATGAATCGCACGATCAGATTTCACACCACGAATATCTTCTATTTCAACTCTAGTGATTGGCTGTTTGTATGCAATAATAGCTAGTGTCTCTAAAGCCGCCTGAGATAATGTCGCTCTTGAAGGAGAGTGAGCCAAACGTTGAAAGTAAGGAGCATGTTCAGACCTAGTAGTAAACTGATATGATCCCGCAAGCTCTAAGATCTGAATCCCTCTTTTTTTCTTTTCATAATCTGACTTCATGTTCTTCAACACATCAATTATCAATTTTTCATCTTGCTCAAGTACTTTTACAATTTGTTTGACATCGATGCCTTCATCCCCTGATACAAATAACAAACCTTCAATAATCGATTTCATTTGTGTTGAGTTCATGCACTTCCTCCTTATCTATGTATTCGATGACAATGTCATCAAATGAACTATGCTGATAACTAATTATTTTTTTCATTTTCATCAATTCTAACAAACCTAAAAATGTAACAATGATAAATTCTCTACTTGATTCATTCTCAAATAAAGTGGAAAAAAGAACTTTACTCTCACGTTTTTTAAAATAACCCATCATTTCAAGAATCCGATCCTTTACAGAGATTTCATCTCTGCGAATGCTTGCAACCGATTGTCGTTTTTCCACTTTTTTAATGATTTTACTAAATGCGATGATCAGATCAGCAAGATGTAAACCTTCAACTGGGTTTTCAACTGTATCGGAAATAAAATGGCTAAGATCATCAGGCTCTTTAGAGAATATTAAACTTCGTTCCAATTCTTGATTTCTTAAATGATCAGCAATCGTTTTATACTTTCTATATTCAATTAATTTTCTTACTAATTCTTCACGTGGGTCTTCAGCATCCTCATCTAATTCCAAATCAATCGGTGGTGGTTTCGGAAGCAGCATTTTGCTTTTTATCGATAAAAGAGTTGCGGCCATCACTAGAAACTCACTAGTAATTTCAAGTTCAAATTTTTCCATCTGTTTTAAATATTCCATATATTGCTCCGTGATTTCCTTCACAGGAATATCGTAAATATCAATTTCAGATTTATCGATTAAATGAAGTAATAAGTCAAGCGGACCCTCAAATTTTTCTAATTTATATTGTACAGACAAGATTTATCTTACCCTTCAAATTGTTTACTTAAGTTAGCCATTTCAATGGCTGTTGCAGCAGCTTCCCAACCTTTATTCCCTGCTTTTGTTCCTGCTCTCTCTACGGCTTGCTCAATTGAGTCAGTTGTAAGCACACCAAAAATCGTAGGTACACCTGTTTTTAAGTTAATTGAAGTAACTCCTTTGGATACCTCGCTACAAACATAATCAAAATGTGGAGTAGACCCACGAATAACTGTACCTAACGTTATTACTGCGTCATATTTATTCGTTTGTGCCATCTTTTGAGCAATAAGAGGAATTTCAAATGCGCCTGGAACCCATGCAACTTCAATTTCCTCCTCCTTTACTCCGTGTCTTTTAAGAGCATCAAGCGCTCCAGATAATAATTTAGAGGTAATGAATTCATTAAACCGTCCAACTACTATTCCATATTTTAAACCTTCAGATACTAAATGTCCTTCATATATATGTGCCATTGTCCCATCTCCTAGATTTTATTTTTAGAGGTTATTCAAAAGTCCTCTATTAATTGCTGAAAACTGAATTTTTTGAACACCTATTTTTTAATTATAAAAATTTAGAATTTTAATAAGTGCCCTAATTTACTTTGCTTTGTATGCAGATAATTAGTATTATCCTCATTTTCTTCTATTTGTAAAGGAATACGTTCGACAACTTCCATCCCATATCCTTCTAAACCTGTGATTTTTCTTGGATTGTTTGTTAATAAGCGTATTTTTCTCACACCAAGATCCTTTAAAATCTGTGCCCCTATTCCATAGTCTCTTAAATCAGGAGCAAAACCCAATTTCAGATTTGCATCCACTGTATCTAAACCTTGTTCCTGTAGTTCGTACGCTTTTAATTTGTTTATTAACCCAATGCCACGACCTTCTTGTCTCATATACAAAAGAATCCCTGAACCTTCTTCATGAATTTGTTTTAATGCTGCAGCAAGTTGTGAACCACAATCACAACGGTGTGAATGAAATACATCACCAGTTAAACACTCGGAATGAACACGAACCATGACAGGTTGATCACTATCGATATTTCCCTTTACAAGTGCAACATGCTCTTTTTGATCTACAAGATTTGAATAGGCTATCGCTTTAAACATACCAAAATCAGTTGGCATTTTCACTTCTACCTCACGATTTACGAGCTGTTCCTTAGCATTTCGATATCGAATAAGATCTTTAATAGTAATTAATTTCAGGTCAAATTTCTCTGAAATCTTTTTCAAATCTGGTAATCTAGCCATCGTTCCATCTTCTTTAATCACTTCACAAATGACAGCAGCTGGTGATGATCCGCATAAACGAGCTAAATCAATGGAAGCTTCAGTATGACCTGCTCTTCTTAATACCCCTCCATTTTTAGCAACCAATGGGAAAATATGACCCGGTCTGCGGAAATCTTGTGGTTTTGCCTTAGGATCAATCATAGCTTTAATCGTTCTTGACCTTTCATGTGCAGAAATCCCAGTAGTTGTATCTGTATGATCCACAGAAACTGTAAAAGCAGTTCCGTGAAAATCCGTGTTTTGTTCCACCATTGGTTGTAAATCTAACTTCTGCGCTCTTTCCTGTGTAACCGGTACACAGACTAACCCTCTTCCTTCGGTAATCATAAAATTGATGACCTCAGGTGTTGCTTTATCAGCTAAAGCGATAAAATCTCCTTCATTTTCACGATCTTCATCATCCACTACAATCACGACTTTACCTAACATTAAGTCGTATATAGCTTCTTCAATTTTATCTAACTTGATTTGATCTCCCATTTTTTACATCCTCCTGTTCAATTTCAAATTTTTAGATAAATCCATTCTCCATAAGCAACTGTTTAGAAATGTTATTGCTGCCTTGATTATTTTGTTGTTTATTTCCATTTAACAAATGATGAATATACTTTCCTAGGATATCCACTTCTATATTCAACGTATCTCCTGTGGATTTCTGCTGTAAAATCGTCTGTTCTAATGTATGGGGAATAATCGATACACTAAAAGTTGAATTTGTAACATTCACCAATGTAAGACTAATACCATCAAGTGTAATGGATCCTTGTGGGATAACGTATTTAAAAATATCCTGTTGATCTGGTTCTATCGTAAACACTACAGAATTCTGTTCACTTTCCCTGTTCTTAATCACACCTGTACTATCTACATGTCCTTGAACAATGTGTCCCCCAAATCGGCCATTTGCTGCCATTGCTCTTTCAAGATTCACACGAGAACCTGCGGATAACTGAAATAAATTTGTTTTTCTAAAAGTTTCAGGCATCACGTCCATTGTAAAAGAAGAAGAGTCAAATTGAGTCACTGTCAAACAAACTCCATTTACAGAAATACTATCCCCAAGGTGGATATCTTCAAGCATTTTTTTGCTATTAATTGAAATAATCATGCTTTGTGATTGCTTAGAAATATTATTTATTGTTCCAATTTCTTCTATAATTCCAGTAAACATATGGTTTAGTCACCTCCATAATTAGGATACCCTGTAATACATATATCATTTTCAAAGGATTGAGTCTGTATGTTTTCTAAAACGATAGCATCACTCATATTTTTAAATCCAGGAAAAAGAAAATTTGTTGGTGATTCTTCACCACCGATAATTTTTGGAGCATAAAATAATATGAATTTATCGATTAATTTTGCCTCTAACATTGCTCCATTTAAACGTCCTCCGCCTTCTAATAAAATGGATCCAATTCCTTGTTCAGACAATTGCTGCATAGCCAAGGTCAGGTTTACTTGTAAATCTGAACCACACAAAATGATTTCCACACCCAGCTCCTCAAATTGTTTGATTTTATCTAAGGAAACATTTTCTGTTGATAACAATATTGTTTTATGGTTTTGATCATGAATTACTTTTGAATCAAGTGGAGTTCTTAAATTGGAATCCACAATAATACGAATCGGTTGTATTCCATCAACAGAAAGCCTTGTCGTAAGGGATGGATCGTCTGCTATCACTGTCTCTACTCCCACCATAATCGCTTGATGCTGATGTCGTAACGTATGGACAAACTCACGAGAACTTTCATTGGTAATCCACTTACTATCTCCTGTTTTTGAAGCGATTTTACCATCTAACGTGGATGCTGTTTTTAAAGTAACAAAAGGCATTTTATTTATAATGTATTTATTAAATATTTCATTTAATTGAATCGCTTCCTGTTCTAATAACCCAACATCCACCTCTATACCAGCGTTTCTTAATTTTTGAATTCCTCTTCCCGCCACATGTGGATTTGGATCTGTACATGCCACGACAACACGTTTTACCTTCTCTTGTATTAACCGTTCAGCGCATGGGGGCGTTTTACCATAATGGCTGCAAGGTTCAAGTGTTACATATGCTGTGCTGTTTTCGGCTTCTTCCCCTGCCATGTTCAAAGCCTGTACTTCAGCATGAGCTGTACCCATTTTTAAGTGAGCTCCCATACCGATCACTCTGCCTTCCTTTACAATGACGCAACCTACTACAGGGTTTAATTCAGTTTGTCCCTTTGTCGTTTCAGCCATTTGTAAAGCTAGTTTCATATAAGTTTCATCATTTAATTGATTCAAAAAATACCACCTTTCATATCCCCCAAAAAGTAGAACAAAATTTCCATAACTTTGTCTATTGCTTTCCAGAGACCCATTTAAAAACATTTAATAAAGTGTCGTTACAGGTATAAAACATTCAAAAAGCCCCTTTTTAAATAAAAGGGGCTAAAATGGTATATGAAAGCTATAATGACTTTAATAAATTTATATGTGAATCTATGAAGCACAAATAAACTCATTACCTTTGTGAAAAAAAGCACATAAAGACACATATATAAAGCATCTTTAAACCAAATCCTCACAACGTTTTTAGGTTGATTTATAGAACACAAATTTGAGGGTTCATAAATTAAACCTAAAAGTCTTTAACGCCTTCCTTCTCCCATCCAGACTTTACTGTCGGCTCTGGAGTTGCACCAGATCCACCGGTTATATGAAATAATTCAATAACACGGGTCACGGACTGAACTGTTTTACGATTTCCGTAAAAAGTATCACCGCCGGTTGGGAATTTCACCCGACCCCGAAGGAAATGTTATTTAGTTTAAAAAACTCACTTGCTATAAAAATACTACCACTTAATGAGAAAAAATGCAAGATGTTTAAAATAAAGTGCTTTTCTCTTCATCTTTAGTATACCAATAATATTCGAATAATTGTGATAAATTTCTTTTTTTTGTCTGATAACAAAAATCATATTTAATTTATTTGGATCGCCTCATAAATTGTAAGTCCGTGAAAAAGTTATATTAACTCTCAATTAGCTGAAAAAGTATACTTATCCATTTCTTTTTTCTTAATTTGATGGACTTCACTCAAATATCTACCAAGCGTCCTGTTTTTATTGTAGTAATATGAAGGTATCTCATATATATCACCATTTTTCATGATTAATTTATAACGATCTTCTCTAGGCCCTTTTACGGTAATAATAATTCTTAAATTTTTAATAATTGTTATCATTTCGATTTCTTTTATATCATTAATATTAATTTCATATTCCTTGAAGAAAAAAAAAGAATACTCACTCAATTTTTTTCCCTTGATTCGATAACTCCTACTCTTTAACAAAAAGAAAAGTATAGTAACAATAGCTAAACTTATTTTAAAGTCTACTTCAAAAAAGTAAAGCATAACTAGTATAAACAATAAAATGAACAATATGTTGCATAAGTGCCTCCTAAAAACCATGACTCTCCCCACCAAACATTTATTTGACTTAATTATAGTCCTTATTTTACTACACTTAAATTATAATGTAATAATTGCTATATCCGAATTAACAATGTTTATTAGATCGTTTACTCAGTTATTACATTATTGAATAAAAATTATTTTTTTAGTATAAATATGTAGATTTAGTCCATTAATCATGTTAAAATAAATCTAATCATTTTTTTCCTTTTATGTAGGTGATAATATGAAGGTGGTGCTTCATTTATCACCTCTTTTTATAATTTTCGACCAATGCACATACATTAAAATAAAGAATATTTATAAATACTTAAGATATAGAACTAAAGCCCTTATTGGATCCCTTAAAAGTGGTATCGGAATAAAGTCTCCTTTCCAACACAAAAAAAGTCACACTATTACAACATAATTTAATGTGACTTTTTTCAGAGATGTTATTATTTTTGTGGTTTAGGTTTTTCCTTTTTCTCTACATAGTTTTTCAGAAACTCTCCAAGAAGTTCTTTCCATCCTTCATTGTGAGACTTCTGCCAATCAGGATTCATTAATCCAACCGCGTGATGAGAAAGTTTCAATACAGTTGATGAACCCTTCTCTTCTAATTTAAAGGAATAAGCACTGTTTACTGCACCTTCCATTCCTAATAATCCACTCAAACGAATTTCTTCAGGTGGATTAATCTTAATTACAGTACCCCATAGCGCGGCTTTCCCATTTTCATTAAATTCTAAAAATTTTCCATCAACCTTAGGGTCAAATGTCAGTGTTGATCCTTCTCCACAAAGACGATATGACCACCAGTCATTTATCCCCTTTGTCATTGCCTCATACACTTTTTCACGGCTAGCTTCAATCATGATTTCTTGTTCAATTTGAAAACTATCATGTACCAAACCCATATCATTGTTACTCCCTTCAATTTTTGTTTTTAAAGAGACGATTGAACTTGCAAAATTTGATTGGTAACGAGTGGACCAACGATCCAACATTTGATGCAGTGGAACAATATTGATATAGTTTACTCTTGTTCGTCCTTCTCTTCTAACTAACAAAAGGTTTGCTTGCTCCAATATATTTAAATGTTTCATTACCGCATATCTGCTTACATTTTTAAAATGCACTGTTAATTCACTTGTTGTTTTTGGTTTACTTTTCAGTAAATCAAGAATATCCCTTCGAATAGGATGACCAAGTGCTTTGAACATAAGAGTTAAATCTTGATCGTCCATAACTGTTATACATCCTCCTTATGTTATTAGGTTACCTTTAGGTCACATTTATGAAGTGACTTTATAGTAACATGTTTGATTTAATTTTGCAATACATGAAAAAACCCCTTGAGAAATTACCTCAAGAGGTTTAATAGATTCATTCTAAAATATTAGTCACGAGTAATGATAATTTTTGCTGCACTTAAATCATCACTTTCACCAATTACACGAACTTTCAAACCATACTCAGGAACATTACGTCCTGCATCCGGGATTTGAGAGCTAATATATGATTGACTATCATCAAACATTGGCTGAATTGTAGTATGATTATCCTTAATTGTATCGTTAGATAATTCTAGGAACATTTTTTCATCTTGTTGAAGACCAAATGTAGCATCATGAACTTGGTATCTTGTGATTGCTGGTGAATTACCACCAGTTTTAACTACATTCTGATCAGCATCAACTACTCCTAAGAAACCATCACCTGGATGATTTCCAACTAGATTTGCATCAAAAGATTCATCTGCATACCAAATTAGTAAACCTGGCTCGAATGTCATTACACTATCACCACGACGAATATGAGATAAACCTTCATCTACACCATCATAGTTTCTCCACTCAAGTAAATAGTAATGTTTAAACTCAATCGTTCCATCATTTAAGTCAAATCCATCAAGTTCAAAGGAGCTATCTGCTTCTGCATCATCAAATAATACAACTTCCCCATCAACTTCAAGAGAAATATCGTCTACATAGAACCCAGGGTCAATGTAAGCAACATCTGTCCAATAGTTAAAACGCAAGTCGATTGATTTGCCTGCAAATTCAGATAAATCAAAAATTCCATCAACCCATCCATCTGAATGACCCGTAATTCCATAACCAGGATTTTGTTCATTAGGATCATAATCTGTTGTTAAATTACCTGGAACAGATACCCATTCATTTGTTCCTTCTTCTTTTACTTGAATAGAAGCATAATCCCAATCCAATTCAATTTGATACCAAGTTTTAAAAGTTAGTAAAGCACTTGTAGCAGCAGTTAAATCTAAAGATGTAGACATAGAGTTGTCTAAATCATCCCCTTTTCCACTGAAAAACTCAAGCTCCCCACTAAATGGTTCATTAAATTGTTTTACTTTATTAGGTAAGTCAATGCGTACAGCATCATCATTTATTCCTTTTGAACTAGCCTGATCAAGTAGGATTTCAATTCCGTTCTCATCGATATCATCGACATGAACAGTTGTACCTGTTAACCAATTACCACCCATTGTAGCTTGTAAAAACTCCTTAGCCCAAGCACTAAAACCAGTAGGTTCAGTTCCTGGAACAAGACCTGCCCAGCTTCCGCTTGACATGATAGACCAATATGAAACTGGCTCACCTTGACCTGTATAGAATATATCATATTCATCTGGCAATCCTAAATCATGTGCATACTCATGTGCAAATACACCTGTAGCTCCTGTTTCAGGTTGAACTGTATAATCATAAGCTGCCATTAATCCACCCCAGTAAGGTGCATCTGCTTCTGTACCAGGCATTGTGAATACACCACGTAGATTAGAACGATGTGACCAAATTGCATCCTCTCCTAAACTACCTCCACCTGCTTCTTCACCTACACTAGCATGAACAATCATAAGGTGATCAACTAAACCATCCGGCTCACGTAAATCGCCATCACCATCTAAATCATAACGATCTTCTTGGTCATACTCTTTTAAATCTATAGTTGGATCTTCACTTACTGCTAATAAAGCTTCTCTTACCAAATCTCTAGGGTTTTGATCATTATCACTTTCATTATTACCACCATAATAAGCTGCTTCATGTTCAGCAGTATACCAACCTGCAACCTGACCATCTATTGTATAACTTCCACCTGATTGCTGTTCGTATAATTGTTTCATAGAGATTAAAGTTTCTCCATTTGGTCCTACGTACCCATTGTCACCAAATGCCATATTTGTAAAATGTTCTACACTATAATCCTCATAATACATATCTGTTTCATCTGGTTGAATGTTATTGTGTGGGAAGTCTGGAAAATCTATAAGAAGGATAAGAACATTGTCTTTTCTTTGTTCACCATTCCAAGGTTCAAGTTCAATTGGATCCACACCATCTTTTTGTCCCAATTTATTTCCTTTTCCATTTAACAATCCATTGTTTGAAGCTTTATTCATCAAAGTATCATTACGTTTTTTCTCAAATTCAGCTAACTCACCCTCTTCGCCTTTACCAGATTGAGAACGCTTACTTAAATATGTTGATAAACCTTTATAAGCTTCTTCAAGGCTTGCATCCTGTGCAATGGTACCATTATCTTTTAGCATTTCTATTAATTTCTCATCATTTGCAATTGAAAAATCAAAAGTGCTAGAAGTAGATTGTACGTCTGTTGCGTTTACTCCAGGAGAAACAGATCCTGCAAAAATACTAAAACCTAATGCCATTGACATACAAAGAGGGAATAACTTCTTCTTTAACATGAATATACCTCCAATAATTTAAGTGAATTAATAGTAAATAGCAATAAAAAAGCATGTTTAATTAGCCATAATTGTCTAATTATGAAAACATTCTATTCAATCTGCTCTTATTTATGTTGGGTGAAATAAGAATGTAAGCATTAACAATGTCATCACCTCCTTGTATTACCATGTTAACATATTCATGAATTGATAACTTATAACACATTAATGCAATACCAATTTAATTCATTACCAAACTAAATTATATCGATAGGATTTAATGAATTCCTATCTTTTTTTGTTTAATAGATTATTAGTTTCATATTTAGCTTTCCTACAACTAAAGTTGTAGGATGATCTAGAGAATTTGTCTAATGTGTTGACAAAAGAATTAGAGTAAAATACATTTCAACACATATTATATATTTTCATTTAGAAAGTAGGTTAATGTTTATGAATCGTTCTTTTTATGCCTTAGTCGTAAGCCAAACTGCAACAAACCTTGCTTTTGCATTGTATACAATGACCGTCGTTATGTATTTGTACAATGAAACAGGATCAACAACATTATCTGCAGCAGTAACTTTAACAAGCGTGACTACTCATATGTTTAGCAGCATCTACTTACCTTCAATATCTGATAAATACAAATCAACAACAATTTTGAAGTTTTCACAGATAACCCAAATTTTTATATTAGTAGGTTTATATAGTTTGTTTTTTCAAAAGCTTTCTTTTAGCATTTACATTTTATTCTTCGTGTTATTAGCTGGTATGTCTTTTTTAAATGGATTTTTCTCTCCTTTAAAAAGTTCAATCGTCCGCTCCATCGTCCCAGAGTCTACCAGAGTGAAAGCAAATAGCTTCATTGCTACGATAGATCAAACTTTTTTATTTGCTGGTTGGACATTAGGAGGAGTCATGTTGTCATTATTAGGAAAGGAAATTACTTTGCTATTTACTTTATTTCTCACATCATTATCCATGATTAGTTTATTTGTAGTAAGAGAAGGGGAACACTCTACAATCGTTCAAGTTCAAGAAAAATTGTTCAAAAGACTTACTTCTGGTTGGAAATATTTATATAAACATAAAGGAACAAGAGTGTTGGTTTTAATGGATATCATGGAATCATGGGTAGGTACGATATGGATAGGAGCTGTCACACTAACTTATGTACAAGAAGCTCTAGGAAAAGGAGAAACATGGTGGGGATATATTAATGGTGGTTACTATTTCGGAACGCTTATAGGAGGGTTTTTAGTCTATCGCCTATCAAATATAATGAAAGGTCGTTTGGTCATGTTTATGCTAGCTGGTTCATTTGTATTTGGGATATTAACTATCATTTACGGAGTAGCAACAAATGCTTATTTGGCACTTGTACTAGTTGTTTTTATGGGACCTTCCTTTCAGATTAGAGATCTTGCACAGGAAACGATGTATCAAAATAGTACAGATGAAAAAACATTAACAAAAATACTTGCCGCAAGATCCACCTTAGTTCAATTCATTTTTATTTTCTCTATTATGGGTATTGGGATTATAACTGATCTTATCGGAGTTAAGTTAGTATATATTTTATCAGGAATTCTCTTAACCTCTTCTGCGGTATTTGGTTTTGTTCACCTTGTAATACGAAAAAAAGGGTTAACACTTGAAAAAGAGCAGATTGAAAACCCTTTTTAAATGCTAAGAGTAAAACTTTCAATGTTGAATCCATAATTAGGACATCTTACATGTTTTCCTTTTGGTTTTTAATATCTTGACTTTAAATTTTAAATTCTTCAAGAAACAGAGTGATTAGGATATACTAACTTTAAAGGGAGGTTTATTCTATTGAAACAATCAACTTGGGATGCAATTGTCAATAATGATAAATCATTTGATGGTTTGTTTTTTTATGCTGTAAAAAGCACACAAATTTTTTGTCGTCCATCTTGTAAATCTAAAATACCAAATCAAAAAAATGTGAATATATATACTACTACAGCAGAGGCTTTACAGAATGGTTTTCGACCATGTAAAAGATGTTGCCCAACCGATAGAACATGGGTTGAATCATCAGAGGATATCTCAAATAAAGCAATTTCATATATGAAACAAAACTATCAGGAGGAAGTACAATTAAACCAAATTGCGGCTGCTATAGCTGTAGATCCTTATCATTTAGTTCGTACTTTTAAAAAACAAACAGGAAAGCCTCCTCTTGAATTTTTACAAGAATTCCGTGTAATAAAAGCAAAGGAAACACTTATCCATACAAGTCTGACAATTACTGATATTGCTCTTAACCATGGTTTTAATAGTACAGCTTATTTTTCAACCGTCTTTAAAAAATTTACAGGATACTCACCTTCACAATTTCGTAAGCTAGAAGTATCTAATAAAGGATACTAATCGATTTAAATATTTACTATTGTTCTATGACTTGTTGGCTTGATATAATGAAATTTAGTTTAATTTATATCATAATTGAAACCAAAGGAGTTAAGCAAAGAATGACAAGAAAAGAAATAAAACAACATGCTTTAGAATCTTTAAAAGGAAATTGGGGATTAGCAGTTTCAGTTACTTTAGTCGTGTATAGCGGATTTTATTATCTACTTCCTTTTTTATTAGAAATATCACTTAGCGGGTGGGTTGGTGAGAGTCTTTCGATTTTAGGTGTTGACCTATTAAATTTCATCATACAGATCGTAATTATCCCTCTTTCAGTAGGAACAACCTGGTTTTTTTTAGAACTAAGTAGAAAACAACCTGGTAAATTAAAAGATGTATTTATCGTTTATTCTGATTCAAAACTAGCATTAAAAACAATTGGACTTAGTTTATTAGTTGGACTATTTGTATTGTTATGGATGTTATTATTAATCATTCCTGGAATTATTAAATCCATTGCTTACTCACAAGTTTATTATATTCTTAAAGATAAACCTGAGTTAACTGTATTTGAAGCAATAAAGGAAAGTAATAAACTCATGGAGGGTTATAAATGGAAGTATTTCATATTAAACCTTAGTTTCATTGGTTGGGTACTTTTAAGTGCATTCTCATTTGGAATTGGATTCATATTCCTGATCCCTTATATGAATACGTCATTGGCATCGTTTTATGATGATATAAGCAATCAAAATAAAGAAGTAATTTCATAATATCCAGTGAAATGAGATTAAAAGCCCAACAAGAAGATACAACTTCTTGTTGGGATAAATGATTTTTCAAAAATTATTTTTACTTCTCGGAGATAGTTACTTCAGCCATTTTATCACCTTGTTTAATAGCATCTACAAATTCCATACCTTTTGATACTTTTCCAAAAACAGTATGTTGTCCGTCTAAGTGAGGTTGTGGTTGGTAACAAATATAAAACTGGCTTCCACCTGTATTACGTCCAGCATGAGCCATAGCTAATGATCCACGCTCATGTTTATTTGGATTGATTTCGCAATCAATTTGGTATCCAGGACCACCCGTACCTGTCCCGTTTGGACAACCTCCTTGTGCAACAAAACCAGGAATTACACGATGAAATGTAAGTCCGTTATAGAATCCTTCATTTGTTAGTTTTTCAAAATTAGCTACCGTATTAGGTGCATCCTTCTCAAATAAATCAATAAGGATCTCAGCACCATCTTCCATTTTAATTTTTACTTGTTTGTCCATTATAATCACTCCTTTTTTTATAAATCAATCATTCATTTATGATTTGATTGCCTCTTGTTTGCGTAAACGTTCAGGAATCACATCATTACCAACAATATCTTCATGGCTTTCTCTATTTACAACTAAGTCCGCCTCACCATCTTTAACAAAAACTACCGCAGGTCTGCGAATACGATTGTAATTACTTGCCATTGCATAATTATATGCTCCTGTACACGAAACTGCAAGAATATCACCTGAATTTACTTTAGGTAATTCCAAATCCCATATCAGCATATCTCCACTTTCACATGCTTTACCAGCAATAGATACAACTTCTTCATTTTTATCATTTGCACGGTTTGCTAACATCGCTTCATAAGGAGAGTTATAAAGTGCAGGACGAATGTTATCAGTCATTCCACCGTCTACAGCTACATATTTTCTTACTCCAGGAATATCTTTTTGCGTACCTACGGTATATAACGTAGAACCTGCCTCTCCTACAATACTTCTACCTGGTTCTACCCAAATTTCTGGCATTGGATATTCATTTTTTGTGAAATTATCTTTAATTGCATCTGTGATTGCTTCTACATATTCTGGAATTGGAAGAGGTGTATCTTCATTTGAATAACGAATTCCAAATCCTCCACCTAGATTTATCACATCATATTCTATATTTAATTGTTTACGTACTTTTACAGCAAATTCTGCAACTCTTTCAACAGCTAACTTAAAACCTTCAACTTCAAAGATTTGAGAGCCAATGTGAGAATGCACACCTAAGATAATAATATTATTTAGTTGAGAAGCATCCTCCATCACTTTCATAGCTGAACCATTGCCAATATCAAAGCCGAATTTTGAATCAGTCTGACCTGTAGAAATGAATTCATGCGTATGAGCTTCAACACCTGGTGTTACACGGAATAAAGCTTTTACTTTCTTTCCTTTTTGTCCTGCTAACTCATTTAATAAATGTAATTCCACAAAATTATCAATCACAAAACAACCGATATTAGCATCTAGGGCCATTTCGATTTCAAAAGGTGTTTTATTATTTCCGTGGAAATGAATTCTTTCAGGAGGAAAACCTGCTTCAAGTGCAGTATATAATTCACCATCAGATACAACATCTAATGATAACCCTTCTTCATCCATCACACGACAAATTGCTTTCACACAAAATGCTTTACTTGCATAAGCAACCTGAAAAGTTAATCCAGACTCACGAAAGGCATCCATATATTCACGACATCTTTGTCGAACCAGTTCTTCATCAACTACATATAAAGGAGTGCCAAATTGTTTAGCTAATTTTGTTGTATCACATCTACCTATCTCTAGATGTCCATTATTATTCACTCTACTTGTACCATGTAAATACATTGTTCAATTTCCCCTCTTCTGAAATAAAATCATCATATTATTAATAAATTATCATATCAAGCAGTAGAAAACAATACGGCATTACTGTAATCTTAACAATTGGGGATGTAAGTCTAATAAAAGGGAGCTCACCCTTCTTTTAAAAATTAAAGAATATACCAGTTCAAGATTGAACTGATATACTTCATCATATGATCTCCAATTAATGTTTTAGGTTGGTTGTTTAGTTTCATCTTGCGGATTTGTAATGCTTGGTCGATTATTATCATGAGTAATGGGTCTTCTCAATACAATAGTGAAAAATGCTTTTGCATCAAACGGAATAAACGGCCACAAATAGGGTGCATTAAAGGATCTTGTAAAAACCAATATTAATATAATCAATGTTGTTCCAATAATTAAACCTGGAACTTTAAACAAAGCAACTAAAATTAATAAAATTAGTCTAGTCATGCGATTAGCAAGCCTTAATTCATAACTAGGTGTTGCATACATGCCCATCATAGCTATAGCTAAATATAATATAACTTCATATACAAATAGACCTGTTTGAACTGCAAATTCTCCTAATATGATGGCAGATATTAATCCAAGTCCAATTGCAAAAGGAGTTGGGGTATGGATCGATGCCATTCTCATGAGATCCGTACCAATCTCTGCAAATATAAATTGAAAAAGAATCGGAAGTTCACCTGTTTCTTTAGGTCCCAAAAACTCTAAAGCATCCGGTTTAAGACTAGGTTCAATTACAAATAAAAACCAAATGGGCAGTACAAAAATCGAGGCAAAAATCGCAAAGAATCGTACCCATCTTAAATATGTACCTACAACGGGAGCGTCGGTATACTCTTCTGCGTGCTGCACATGATGAAAAAAAGTAGCTGGTAAAATCATCGCACTTGGTGAAGTATCAACAAATAAAATAACATGTCCGTCTAATAAATGAGCAGCTATAACATCAGGACGTTCTGAGTATCTCACCATAGGAAATGGGTTCCAGCCGTTCCCAAAAATAATTTCTTCTAACTGCTTATTTGCTACTGGAATACCATCAACTTTGATTTCTTTTATTTTATCTCTTACAGATTCCACTAAATTTTTATCAACAACATCATCAAGATATCCAATACATACATCTGTTTTTGTTCTTTTACCAACATTCATGACCTCATACTTTAAATTAGGATCACGTAATCTACGTCGAACTAAAGTAACGTTAGTAAGCATTGTTTCAACAAATCCATCTCTAGAACCACGTGCTACTTTTTCTAAAGAAGGTTCGTCAATACCTCTTATTGGAAAAACTTTTGCATCAATTACAATAGCCCGTGTTTCTCCATCAACAAAAAAAGCACACATTCCAGCTAAAACACTATTCACGGTTTTAGTTAGATCATCTTCAACCTCGACTTGGATATGAGGAATATATTTATCCAAAAAACTTGATAATACCTTAGGAACTAACTCCTCACGTTTTAAATAACTCAATCTTTTTAAGATCTCTGTTAACACATCATCCTTGGCAAATCCATTAATATATAATAATCCAGTCTTCTTTGTTCCAAATTCCATTTCCCTAAACAAAACATCAAAGCTGCTATCTAATCCAATATGTTCATTCAAAGCTTCTTTAACTTTTTTTATATCCTTTGGAATAGGTATCTTTTCTTTATTTTCTTCTGCCATCGTTTACTTCCTTTCATGCTGCAATTACAATGTTCGATATACTATCCATTGAAAAAGTGATCCAATAATTTTCCCCAATACCATAGCCATTAATAAAACTATAATGTACTTTGACATATTCATTCTTTGCGCTAATATAGGTAAAACATTTAATACTTCCGTTAACCCAGCTGCTATCATTCCAACAAAAACACCAGCGAATAAGCCAAATATTATGGTACTTAACGGAAAAAGGTGAAAATTCCATTTATAAAAATCAGTAAATGTCCAAAATACCGCCCCAATTACAACAGCGGATTCATATAAATATAGAAACTTATTGGATTTAGTAAGCTGTGTTAAACGAGGCACAACATCCAGAACTGTTAAAAAAGCAACCAAACCGCTTCCTACTGCTATACCTCCAGATACCCCTATAAATATAACTAAAACATTACGAAACAGTTCCATCATCTGAACCACTTCGCTTATCATTCTGTTGAAATTGTTTTGTAATTAGAAACTGATTCATATTTTCTTTATACATAAACATCTCTAATTCAAGGGGTGAAGGCTCTTCACTAAATTTCTTCTTAAATAACCGGTTAAAAAATAATATCATCCCAATACCTAATCCTAATGAATATGGGATTTGCAGAAGTAAGGGAGAGTCTATTTCGTCCCCTGTTACTAATGTATAAATTTTTTGATGAACTTCCTCCATACTTACATCAGCATGAAAGTTCATAATAGCTAAACCAGAACCCACAAATAATAACAACCATACTAAAGCGATGAATATAATACTAGGTGAAGGTTTATTATCCTCAAATTCTACAAATACATGTGGTTCTCCAAAATATTCTATGGTTACATCTGGAAGGACTTCCTTCACTTTTTTTATAATCATCATTAAATCAATGACTAAATTCAGTTCATCTTTTGGTTGCTTAATTAATAGCTTCTTTAATATCATCTCCCATTCAGGATCAATGATGATTTGAGCAATATGTCCTAAATAGATCGGTTTTCCCTTTGTTAATTTGATCGATTTCCTTAACCTTAAATATAATACCTGCTGGTTGTTATTCATCACCACCACCCCTAACATACCCCAAAAAGTGAAGTCACTCATTGATGTGACATCAGGTTTAAAAAGTTCCGTTTCAAGAAGATTGTAATGCTGGAATAGTACTTCCTGTGCTGAAAAAATTGGGACTTTCTAAATCTTCTTCATAGTATGTACGTAAAAAAGCTCAGATAGTCATAATGCTATCTGAGCTTTAATCGTTCGTAATATTTTCTTTTCCAATCTAGATACTTGTACTTGTGATATTCCCAATCGGAGTGCAACCTCTGATTGGGTTTGATCTTTATAATACCTTAAGTATACAATGAGCTGTTCTCTTTCACTTAATGATTGAATGGCTTCATTTAAAGCAATGTTTTCAAACCATTTATCCTGTGTATCATCTGAAATTTGATCCATGAGAGTAATAGGATCTCCATCATTTTCAAAAACGGTTTCATGAATGGATGAAGGAGGTTTATTGGCTTCAAGTGCAAACACTACTTCCTCTGGGGTTACATCTAGTTCTTCTGCTATTTCAGATATGGTAGGTATTCGATTTAATCTTTTAGTAAGCTCATCCTTTATTTTTCGCACTTTATTAGCCATTTCTTTTAAGGAACGACTCACCTTTATGGTCCCATCATCCCTGAGAAAACGTTGTATTTCACCTATAATCATCGGAACAGCATAGGTGGAAAATTTGACATCATAAGATAAGTCAAATTTATCAACTGATTTTAACAATCCTATACATCCAATTTGAAACAAATCATCTGGCTCATATCCTCGATTTAAAAACCGTTGTACGACAGACCATACTAAACGAATATTATTATTCACTAAAGTATCTCTCGCTACCATATCACCAGTTTGACTTAAAGCAATCAATCTTTTGACTTCATTGTCCTTTAGATATTTATGTGTCTTGTTATTCAAATCCACATCCATATTCATACCCCTAATTGTATAAAGCTTTTTTTGATTCAATCCGCTTCATCATAGTTACCTTAGTTCCTTTTCCTAAGGCTGAATTGATCTCAACTTCATCCATAAAATTCTCCATAATCGTAAACCCCATACCTGACCTCTCTAACTCAGGTTTTGATGTATATAAAGGCTGTATTGCCTCATCTAAATTCTCGATGCCTAACCCTTCATCCTCTACAGTGATATAAACTGTATCTTCTTCTATTTTTGCAGTAATCGAAATCATACCCTCTGGTTTATTCTCATAACCGTGTATAATTGAATTAGTTACCGCTTCAGAAACCACTGTTTTAATGTCTGTTAGTTCGTTTACTTGTGGATCTAACTGAGAAACAAACGCAGCCACTGTAATTCTTGCAAAAGCTTCATTTTCAGATTTACTCATAAATTGAAGAGCCATATAATTATTCATTTTCATGATACAACCCCCAAACTAGAAAGAGCTTGTTCTTCATCTTCTTCAATAGTTAATATTTTAAACAAACCAGACATTTCAAAAAGTCGATAGATTGAAGAATTGACGTTACATACAACCATCCTTCCACCTTTATTCGTAATTTGTTTATATCGTCCTAATATAACCCCTAAACCTGAGCTATCCATAAATGATAGATCCTTAAGTACTAAAACGATATGATTACTATTTTCCTGTATTATCGCACTCTCCATTTTTGTTCGTAGCAGTTCTGATGTGTGATGATCAAGTTCACCCTGTAGTCTAACGATCAATGCTTCACCTTGATTAGATATCTGCACGTGCAGACTCATAGTTCTTCACTCCTTATTAACTGATGATGAAGCATTTCTACATTACATTTAATAATTCCTGCTCTTCGACAAAACTAGAAGAGAACTTTGTTTATTTGACATTTTCTTCTTTATTTTCTCTCGTATTTTCTTCTAAATCATTAGGTTGATTTTCTATTTTTAGTTCATCTTTTTTTTGAATAAATAGTACTTTTTCCAGAGTTCTTTTTAAGATCTGCCAATAATTTGCTTCTCTCACTTCGATAGGAGAATCAAGATCAATTTCTTTAATTTTTTCTCCATTTTGATAGATCTTTAATTTCCCAACCGTTTGTCCTAAAGTAACGGGTGCTTTTATTTCTGATTCTAATTCAATTTCATGTTTTATGTTTTCTTTGGATTCCCCTTTTTTCATCAACACGCTGTATTGTTGTTTTGCTACAATCTCAATATTTCGAACATCCCCTTTTTCAATTGGGATCGTACCGATCATTTCACCTGGTTTAAAAATAGGATAATTTGTGTATTGAGAAAAAGCATAATCAAATAACTTAGACACTTCATAGTTTCTGGATTTTGTACTAGGTTCACCTAAAACAACAGCTATCACACGCATTTCATTTCTCTTTGCAGTTGCTGCAAGACAATACTTAGCTTCACTCGTATAACCCGTTTTCAGTCCATCTGCTCCTTGATAAAATCTAACTAACTTATTCGTATTCACTAACCAAAAAGGATCATCTGTATCCTTACGTAAATAATCTTGATACTTACTTGTGAATTGTGTGATCATTTCATGTTTTAATAACTCTTTAGACATCATTGCAATATCATGAGCACTTGAATAATGTTCTGACGCAGGTAATCCATTACTATTCTCAAAATGTGTGTTCTCTAATCCAAGTTCTTTTGCCCGATCATTCATCATCTGAACAAACATTTCTTCTGATCCTGCTATTTTTTCAGCCATCGCTACAGATGCATCATTACCCGAAGCCATCGCTATGCCTTTTAGCATATCTTCAACACTCATCTCTTCTCCGACTTCTAAAAAAATCTGAGACCCTCCCATAGATGCTGCTAATTCACTAGTTCGAACCATCTCATCTTTTTGTATTTTTCCGCTATCAAGTGCTTCCATAATTAGTAACATGGTCATCACTTTTGTGATACTAGCGGGAGGTAAACGATCATGAGCATTTTTTTCATAAATGATGGTACCCGTATCTGCGTCTATCAACATCGCAGAATGAGAATTTGGAGCTAAATCTATCTGTTTTTCTTCAGGTTCATTGGCAATCAATTGAGCTGGGAATATCATACTTATGAATAATACTGTGCTTAAAAAATAGATTAAGTGTTTTCTGTACATTACATGTCTCCTCCTAGCATGAATTACTTGTATACAGTGTTTACTAATCTCATGTAAATTATTCCATATTAAAATAAATATTTAATCCCATGATTAGAACCATTTCATCTCAACCAGTCTAGTAGTGTGTAAATTATATTTTCATATGTTGGAAAAAGTTTATTGAAAGTTTAGGAATATTTAGACATAATAAATTTAAATGAAAAATAATATATAGCGTTTTTAGGTTTTTTAGGGAGGAGAAGTTATGGGCAAATTTTTAACAGAACTCAATGAGGAGTTAATTGAATTTATTCAAAAGCAACATATGTTTTTCACTGCAACAGCACCCTCAGATGATGGAAGGATTAATTTATCCCCAAAAGGTTATGACTGTTTAAAAATTGTAAACAACCAATCTATCATTTACTTGGATTATGCAGGTAGTGGGAATGAAACAGCAAATCATTTAAGAGACAATAAAAAAATTACAATCATGTGGAATAGTTTTGATCAAAAACCACTGATATTACGCGTTTACGGGTATGGTGAAGTGATTGAAAAACAAGCAGAAACATACGCTGAATTATTACAGGATCATTTTCCAGATATTGATCCAAAATCAGCAAGACAGATTTTCAATATTAAAATTGAGGCGGTACAAACAAGTTGTGGATTCGGTGTTCCAATCATGGATTATGTAGAGGATAGAGATGTACTCATAAAATGGACTAAAAACAAGACCTCACAAGGTATACTAGATGAATATATTGATAAACATGGAGCCAGATTGGATGAGAAGTTTCCAATAAACAGATAAAGGATCAATACTTAAGGAGAAATTCAAATATATCTGAACCTCAGAAGGAGACTACTCCCTCTAAGGTTCAGTAACCACCTATAGGAATTGCGGACTAAATAAACTTTAGTCCCAATCTTTAAGTTTATCTATCATTTTTTTCATCTTTCCTTTTACGTTTGAGTTTTGATCTTTTTCTTTGTTCTTCTTTTGCCATTCATAATAACTAGCAAATCCAATAAGACTCATCCCTGCTACTAATAAATAGACCCACCACGGTGCATTTCCCCATAAAGGTTTTGTTTGAATAAATAGATTTAACAATAACACTCCGCTTCCAATGAAGAAGTAAGATTTCATTTTATAATGCAAACCAGCTAATAATGAGATGAGAGATAATGTTCCTAGAATTACCGCATCATTCATCGTATAACTTAACTGAGCATCAATCACTAAAATAACTGCTACAATCAGTACTATTATGGCTTGTACCCATTTCATTTGGTTATAATTTTGCTTCCAAGTCATTTTTGATAATACCACCGTCAACACGATCCAAGGTAATACATAACATTCAACCTTTATTATTTTGGGAAGCTCTAAATTCATAATTGAAATGTAATATGGATAAAAAAGACTAACAGCTGTAAGTGTTGTCATTATTTTTTTAGTTAAATTCAACTTCACTCTTTTTATATGAGAAAAAATCCAATACACTGTTAAAATTGCAGGAACTAACTGCAGCCATAGAGGATCTTTCAAATCAATAAACTGATACAACATGATCATGTATAGGAATGAAATGAATGTATACCAATCTATAAAAATGTAATGATTTTTTTTAATTTGTATAATGAATTTAAAACAAATTTCACCGACCACTTTTAATATGAAGAATCCTGCTATACAAACTATAATCATAACCTGTTTACTTAAATGATGTTGATATTGAACTAATAAGAGGATAGATAACAATAATGGAATGAAATTTAATAAAGTCCATCTTCTTTGATGAAGTAAATAAAGTGTAAAAACGATATATATCATACCGATCACAACGTTAGCTAAAGCTGTATTTGCATTTACGACAAGAGTCACAATTCCAATCATGGATAAAGGAATTAAATAAAAATCAATCCTCTTCCTCCAAATACTATTCATGAATAACCATAAAACTCCTATTATCATGCTGGTTATGAAAAGTACGAAATCTATTTTAATAAATGAAACATCATAATAAAGAATATTGTAGTTTACAAGCATTAGTAAAATCGTAAAAGATGAATATAAAAACAGCTTTATAAACCACTCATTATTTGCTTTTATTACACTATAAATATACACCAATAAAGCTAGGATTAGTGCATTCGGATTTGCATCTACAAAATCAAACATGTACAGACTAGCTAGTACAGCAAAGGGTAAATAAAAATGAGCTGTCCAAAAGAAATATGGTTTAATGACTTCGTATTTTCTACCAATCCATTCATAAGCACTTAGTAAAACAACAGGAATGAACAATAAATAGATGGACAGATATAGATCATTTTTAATATTAAAGGCTGAAATTAACGACAAAAGGAAAAACAAACTTGTTACACTTGAAAATAGCCATAATCCGTTGATTTTTAATCTCATCGCTAATAGAATATGCATCCCTATACCTATAAGCAGCAAAGTTGGTCTTAAAAATGTCTCCTCTACATTAGGACTTAATAGAAGGAATAACCCTCCCGTATATGAAAGTTGGGAAATAATAAATGTTGTTAAACTTAATTCGTGTTCCTTTAATTTTTTCCAGAACTGACTTATGCCGAGTAATACAAGTCCGCAAACACTAAGATGAAAAGGTAACCCTAATATTAGTTCGTACCATCCTATTTTTATTTCATTGATTATATAACCAAAACTAAAGATTCCACTTAACAACCATATAATTGGGATTAATACAGCCGTTAAATCACGTACATATATATTTTGATTCGTCTTAAAAATTGCTAATATAATGAAGCCAAAAACAAACAACATCAGAAACACTTCAAAAAAACTCCCATGATATAAAGCCATTCCCATTACATATATCATTGTTAACATAGAAATAATCAAACTGCTTATTTTTATCGTTGAAGTCAGTTCCCATTGATTGAACAAATAAAAAACTGCAAATATCACAACAGCATATCCAAACATATACCACTCAAAATACATCAAATTAATGAGATCATAAACAATCTCAAAGGATTCATATCCAGCAACAATAAAAAATATCGGAGTTAAATAGGAAAACAGTATACGTTTGGTTTTAAAAGATAGATACAAGTAATTTAATGAGATTAAAACATATGCCAAAAACATAAATGTTGATGGTTGATGCAATTGTAGTAAAACACCTTGAAGACTAATATAAATGAATGCGAAAAAAGAAATAACTCCACTCGTATATTGAAACATCTTTTTTAAGTATTGATCCTTTTCTAGAACAAATTGCAACCCAATAAATACAAATCCAATGAGAGCAATGAAAATAACGTTAAATTGTTGTAAAAATGAATTTTCTATAAATTGATATAAACCGTAAACCAATAAAGCACTGAACACAAAATGATAATGTTTGGTTTGATATACAAAAAACATAGACATATACAATATGGCTGTTAATATCACATTAAAACTATAAAACAGAGCGTTTTCAAATATCATTAACATCAGGAAAGTACTTAAAACTAAATTTAATTGTGCATAATTCGGCAGTTCTTTAATGAATAATTGATGTTTTTGGAGTTTATTAAATTTATGGTAACCAACTAATAGAATCGCATTATAAACCATGATTCCAAAATAAAAGGCATCATTGGATAAATGCAATGCAGCTAATAAGAAACCTACACAAATTGAGGAAGTAACAAAGCTAATCCAGACAAACATTCTTGATTTAAATTTATGTGCAATAAGCATATATATTGGTAAACAAACCAAAGCACCTAATCCAATAAATAAATACCTACCCTCTCCCATTAAAGAAAACCACTCATTAAACAATTGAAAATATCCAGCAGATAAAATAACGATAGGAATGAACAAACTGCCTAATGTTAAGAATGCAAATGCTGTTTTTTCAATTTTTAATAATTTAAATGAAAACCAGCTTATGCCGAAAAACAAAGTAGAAACAAGGGCGATGGACATGATCTTCATTTCATTCGCCATGATACTCCAATTACTAGTGGCAACGTATAAACCTCCTATTAAAAGCAAAATCACACCTAAAATTAGTGTCCAAGTAATATTCCGATCTCTTATTTGTTCAGCTGATTTTACTTTTTTAGGTATTGGAGACTTCACTTTCTTAGGAATCAAAACCTCAGCATGATCTTTATCATTTGATAAATTTTGTTGTACTTCTTTGTTTGTTGGATCATGAATTTTTATAGGCTTAGATTCGTCATTCGTTGAAGTAGGAGCAGCTAAAGTGTTTTCTTCTGATTTCATCTTGGAGGTATATCGTTGATGAGCGCTTTTTACATTTTCATATATCTCATCATGAATATATTTTCCGTTGCGTAAAGCATCTAATTCTTCATTAAACATAACGCTTCTTTCCTTTTTAGAAAAATGCCTCATAATCACCATTCCTTTAAATTGGAATCATTTTGATAAATAACTCTATTATGAATGATGTTATCATAGACATCTTTTGCTAATAAGTACTATTTTTTTTTAGTACCTCACTTTTTGTTTTTCATAATTAGATATCTAGAAAAACCATCACCCAAAAATAAGGAGATGGTTCTATTTTAACATTTAGGATTACTGTTTTATAAGTTGATAGGTTATTCCTAAGTTTCTTTATGATCTGGTGAGATAATCCCATAATACAATAACGTCATAAACTGATCTCTAATCGTATTAATATCCGTGATTCCTACCAAATTTTCAGGTTTAGAAAAAAACTGTTTTATACTCATGATAAACAAAGTTAGAACATGGGGGGAAATGTCTTTGCGAATTTGGCCTTTTTTCTGAGCCTCAAAAAGGAAATGTTCAAATCGCGGGAAGAGTTCCTCCCTTTGATAAGTTAATAATCTCTGTGCTTGTTGAGGATAATATTTCACTAAATCCATAATAAACTCTTCAGATATCTTATCTGCTCCTTCATAATGCTGTAATTCCATTAACCCTTCCAAAGGATTATCATTGGCATGATCTAGCATTGCGTAAAAATCTGTAGTGATTTCATCAACAATTTCATTTAACACATGTTCTATTAACCCTTCTTTATTGGAGAAATGTTTATATATGGTCATCTTGGAAGCAGGGACTTCCTCAGCAATTTGCTCCAAGCTAGTCTCCTGCAATCCCTGCTCCATAAAAAGTTCCTTTGCTTTTTTAAGAATTTGTTCTTTTTTACGACTCAATGAAGCTCCTCCTAATAACTTTACATCGTAATATCTCTTCGTACAAATATAATATTGCCTATTAGAATCCCGGCTAAATATATCCCTAATGTAATGAATATACCAGGCATTGTCAAACTAGCTTCCAACACGATTTGCTTCGTATCAAACGTGGAAAACAAACTGAAGTCTGCCATCCAATTCAACTTTTCATTTAACGAAGAAAGCATGTTTAATAAAAAGGATACTAGAACGATCCCAACACCTAATGAAATAGCAGCACGTTCGGATGATAATATAGATGTAATAGCATAACCAATTCCTGCAAAAGCCAAGCTTATGAAGTATGCACCTAACATTAACATCATAACTGTTTTAGGAGAATCAATACTGCTAAAAAGAGAACCAAAAGTAAAAACAATAAGTAAGTTTACAATTGAAATAGCCGTAATTTGAATAAATTGAGCTAAGATTTTATGAAAGAAAATACTAGTTCTGCTATATGGCAATGTGAACAGAAACTCTCCTGTTTGCTGATCTTTTTCTTTAGAAATACTTGTAGCTGCCCAAATCCCCGAGAAGGCTCCTAATAATAAAACGGTAAACATAAATGGCTCTCCAGCCATCCAACCTTCAAAGGTAGTCATTAATTCTGCATCCATACCAAAAGCATCTAATAACCCTTGTGGCATCGTTTTTAACATGTCTACCATAAGTTCATTGCTAAGATACATATCAGCCATTCCAGCAAACATTGCACTAAATAATAAAATAACTGCACCACTAATCAGGAAGCTGCGTCGATTTAAAAATAATTCATTTCGAATTAAATTCATTTTCATCACTTTTCACCCTCTTCCTTTTCATAATACTCCATGAATAGCTCTTCTAGAGTTGGTTTGTGAATTGAAATATCTTGTATAGGGTTTTCTGAGATTTGCTTTAGCGCCGTATGAATTTCTTTTTGTATTGTTAAACTGTGAATGCCATTTTGAAATGTCACAGATGAATCGATTTGCTGCAAACCATACTTTTCAATCAAATTCCCTGATTCAACAAACTGAACTTCAATTGTCCGTTTCTTTGATTCCTGTATTTCACTTACTTTAGAAGTACGAATGATTTCTCCAGAACGTATGATTGCAACACGATCACATACCTTTTCAACCTCAGATAAAACATGAGTTGAAAAGAATATCGTCATACCTGATGCATTCAGTTCTTTTAATAAATCAAACAAGGAATGCTGCATTAAAGGGTCCAATCCCGAGGTAGGTTCATCAAGAATCAGCAGTTTGGGTTTATGCAATAAGGTTTGAAGAATACCTAACTTTTTTCGGTTACCCAATGAATATGATTTTACTTTTTTAGACATATCAAAGTTTAAAATTTCCGCATATTCTTTCGCAGAAGTGTCTTTTAGTTGGACATCATTCGCTCTAGCTGCAAATTCTAAAACTTGTTTTCCTGTCATATCCTTGTAGTAATTTATTTCTGATGGTAAATACCCGATGTTTTTCCTCAAAGATGGTTGTTCAGTTGATAATGTTTTATTGAGCACTTTAATTTCTCCTGAGGTTGGGTTAATCAACTGCATTAACATACGTATTGTAGTAGACTTCCCAGCACCGTTTGGTCCAATAAAGCCAAAAATCTCTCCTTCTTTTACATCGAGGTTAATTTTAGAAACTCCTTTGTGTTTTCCGTAATATTTCGTTAAATTCTTGGTGGAAATTGCACTCATGATTCTCTCCTCCTTATTATTAACATGGTCAAAAATATACTTTAAACTAATATAAGTATATTATAACACAAAAATAATTTTAATTTCCAATTAAATTATACTTTAATATTATAAAAGTACATTTTTATATTTTAATTAATTTTATAACACTAATTTTACCGTTCATAAGAGGAAGTTTAGGGGGCGCGCTCCTATATGAAAAAGATGTATATAGAATTTAAGAAGAATATCTACTTGGCTTTTTATGTTGTAAAAGAATTAAATCTTTGAAATTGAATTTGTAAGTTAGAAAAAGAGAGCTGAATATTCGAGGGTACTGATAAAAAACTAATCTGACGGAGATAGTGCTTTTCCTGTCAAAGTTAGAATTTCATTAATATACTAAGAAATATAGTGATACCGATATGAATGATGGGTACGGTACTACAAAAAGATAGTACTATTTTTTAAAAAAAATGATGGTTAAACTATTGGTGAGCTTTAAACAAATTAAAATGAAAGGATGGAAATCTTCATGCCAAATATAATATATTTTTTTCTAATATCTATTGGAATTTCAGTCCTGTTAGTTTACATTGCTCAATTTTTAGAAACAAGAATGAAAACAAAAAGAAATCTGATTTATGTTATTACACTGTCAATGTTTATACTTTCACTAATTTTATTTTCAATTCTTTACACACCGTTAAGGAACATTATTTCTATAAATAATTTGGATCCATTTAATTTATTGGCTATCGCAATTATATTATTAATGACAGCTTTACTAAGCTTCATATTAGGAGTTCCTTTGAAAAAAATACGTAATTAGCTTTTAACAATAAAAAATAATTAAACCTTTTTCATTTTAGGTTATAAGGACTTTAAAAAATAAAAAGCCTAATTTCTCAATATCTCAAATGAAGAATTAGGCTTTCATCATTCAAGAAAGACGTCAGATTAAGGAGATAAAAGTATGAGAAAAGGTTTCCTCAGTACAAATATGATCCTTACTTTAAGAAAACACTATTGTATTTACTCTTCAAGCCTTATTTCATAATAGTCTTGAACACCATAAGATTGAAAGCCACAATCTGTATACAGTTTCAAAGCGTTTTTATTCGAAACTTCTACCTCTAAAAAGATAGAATACCCTTTTTCTTGTTCAGCCAACACCGTATTTATCAACGTTTTACGTCCAATCCCCCTTCCTTGATGTTCTGGCAATATAGCAAATCCATATATCCAAGTTTCATCATTTGCATGATCTAATGTTATTTTCCCAACAGTTTGTCCACCATAATCGATCATATAAAAAGATCTATTTTCCTCCCCTTTAATCCTCTCATTAAAGATTTTCGCCTCATCTTGATTAAAATCAAAGCATTGAACATCTAATTCAACTTCTAGTTGTTGGTCTTCTATTCTTGCCTTTCGAAGCATAACATCAGGTGAATGAGATAATGAAGTTTCTTTCCATTTCATTTGATACTCTGAAAAACGATAAGAATATAGTGGGTTCTGTAAAAAATATTTCCCTGAAATAGAGGGAGCAGGAGCATTTAATAAAATAGAAGAGACTTCTTCCCTAGCACATGCTGTTAAAGCCTCTTGTAATAGGGTTGAGAAGATGCCTTTATTTCGATGTTCGGGGTGAACCATCCCACATACCTCTACCTTTGTACCGAACAAATACAGGCCTAAAAAACCGATTAATCTTCCATTCTTCTCATAGAAAAAATCTCGTTTCTCTTGTTCCTTTCGTGTTCTTAATATATCCCAATTTAATTTTAATGAAATCGGTTCTTCTTTTTCACAGATTTCTTGTAATTCTTTTATTTGAGTTAATTTCAACTGACTAAGCAACATGATTCTCCCCTTTCTCTTCCTAATTTATTATAACAAACACGGAAAACATAGTAGAGGATATCTTATGGAAACCATCATTTGGTTTATTCTTCTTTGCGGTGAATGAATAACTCGATTACTTTCTCTTCATACAAATCTTTCTCTTCTACATTAGGTAAATGACCAGATTTTTCGAATAAGATTATTTTTTTCTTTGGTGCCGTTGCATTTTTCAAGTAGTTTTCTACTAAATATAATGGGGCAATCATATCTTTTGCTCCTGTTATAAAGTATATAGGTACTTTATAATGATAGTTTTCATTGAATAAATTAATATTCATAATATCCTTCCAGAGTACATCCGTAGAAAACAGCAATCCTTTTTTCATATTAAATGCATCTTTGATTGAATATAGAGGAGAGAGGGCACTTATAACAAACAACAGGTTAGGATTAAACGATTTTTGGTTAAAGTTATATCCACCAATCTTAGCCATGGCGCTTCTTTGTAATTTAATGTACTCAGAAACTTGATTTTTATCAAACAAGTTCATACTACGAATTAACATTGTTTTTACTTTCTGATTTTGTTTCTCTTCTGCTAGTTTCAAAGCTTCTTGCGTACAATACCTTTCGCTTTCTTTCATATTTATCAATTGAGATATACCTAAATAAGCATGAATGAATTGTGGAATTTCTTTACATAAACGAAGTCCTAAGATCGATCCAAAAGAATGACCAACTAGGTAAATTTTTTTCTGATTATATTTTTCTAATAAGAAACAAATTAATTTTTTAAAATCATCTATTATGAAATCAATAGAGAGTTCTTCAGGTAATAAACTTTTGCTATATGTCTTACCAGATCCTCGTTGATCATATTGCACTATAGAAAAGTGTTTCGTTAATTTACTTTTTAAATCCAAAATACTTGAGAGTGCTATATTGGCTCCTCCAGGTCCTCCATGTATATACAGCAAAAGTGGTTTGGATTCATCATCTGTTTGAATGGAATAGTATTGAATCATATCGTTTGAATGTATTGAAAATAGCTTTGGTTTAACTTTGTTCACATTGATACTCCCCTCTCATATCCACTTGTAATTCTTGTTTTTCATCTTCAATTAGTTTATGTATGTTAAGGAGAGTTTACAATATGAATTAGGTCATAATTGATGGTGACAATAGTCAGTTTTCATCTAAAAACAAACTTTATAAAGTGAACCTTTCTTTCAGTGGGGGTTTTCATCTTTCCCCACTGAAAGTTAGACTAGTACAGGATGTACTGATGCATCGTTGGTCACAGGTCGTGACCAGAATTTAGATGTAATCCATTTTCTTGGTTTCTAGAGTCCGTTATCTCCCTCTTTGAGAAGAGGGAGTTTTACGGAATGTTGATACGTGATTAAAAAAAAAGAGAAAAGCATTCCTCCAACGAGAATGCAACCTCTTTTTCCAACTTGCCATTATTTTTATTTACTGTTACTCAACTACTTCATAAATGATTGGTAATTCCTCTATTCTATCAGAAGAAATTTTCACAGATTGCTTTATTAGTTCGTAACTATCTTGTACATTTTCGCTATTGCTATGAATCAATGCAATTACTTCACCAGCCGTTACTTCATCGGCTACTTTTTTCTTTAAAGAAATTCCTACTGCATAATCGATTTGATCCTCTTTTGTTTTTCTGCCTGCACCTAAGTACATCGCTGCATTCCCCATCGCTTCTGCATTGATTTCTTCAATATATCCTCCTTGTTCAGCAGTTACTTCGATGTGATATTGGGCTTGAGGCAGTTTTTCAGATTCAGTTACTACCTGTGAATTCCCACCTTGAGCTTCAATAAATTTCGCAAAGGTTTCAAGAGCTTTTCCAGTTCTTAATATTTCTTCAAGCTTCTGATATGCTGTATTGAAATCAGGGAAAACTTGACCAGCTACGGCCATATGAGATGCTAGTGTCAAACACACTTTTGTTAATCTCTCTTCTCCTTTTCCGCTTAGAACCTCAATCGCTTCTCTCACTTCATTTGCATTACCTATTTCAAAACCTAACGGTTGATTCATATCTGTAATTACTGCTACCGTTTTTCTGTTTAAATGATTTCCGATAGAAACCATCGTTTTTGCTAATTCTTTGGCATCCTCTAAAGATTTCATAAATGCACCCGCTCCAACCTTTACATCCAAAACGATTGCATCTGCACCAGAGGCAATTTTTTTACTCATGATGGAACTTGCTATCAAGGGCATCGAATTTACAGTTCCTGTTACATCTCTCAATCCATATAACTTTTTATCTGCCGGTGTTAAGTTTCCACTTTGTCCAACAAGTGCCATTTTGAAATCATTTACATTTTGAAAAAACTGCTCTTTAGTTAACTCGATCTTAAATCCTTCAATAGACTCTAATTTATCAACCGTTCCTCCTGTATGACCAAGTCCTCTACCTGACATTTTTGCAACTGGAACTCCTACTGAAGCAACTAATGGAACAACAATTAAACTTGTTTTATCCCCTACACCGCCTGTAGAATGTTTATCTACTTTAATGCCTTGTATTCCTGACAAATCAACCTGATCCCCAGAGCGTGCCATTTCCATTGTTAAGTCGGAAGTTTCTTTGATATCTAATCCTTGAAAAAATACAGCCATCGCCCAAGCTGACATTTGATAATCAGGGATGGTTCCTTCCGTATACCCTTTTATCATAAATTGAATTTCATCTCTAGATAAAGATAAACCTTCTCTTTTTTTAGAAATCAAATCAACCATTCTCATGTTTGTGTATCTCCTTTGTTATGGTGTTGGTGTAAATAAAACACTTTCATTAGAACCATCAATTTTCACTTTAAAAGTACGATAACTTTCTTGATTTTCTGTAAATAATATGCCTTTTTCTGTAATCTCTAAGTCTTCAATATATCCATTGATTAGTTCTTCATATGATCTCCCATTTGTTTTCACTTTAAATACAGTTGTATACACACTAACAGGACTCGCACTTAAAGAGGATGAGGCATATATCCAATCATTTTCTATTGACAATAATAAACTCACTGACTGATCACTAATTTTTATTTTTTCCGAGCCATCCAGCATTATTTTATGCAACTTCCAATCTTCAATATAATAAATCCAATCGTTCAAGATTATGTAATTATTCTTGTTAATTGTAGTCAGTTTTGTCTGCTCACTTCCATCTAGATTTATTCTGTATAAATTTTCATGTTCGTCATAACCAACATAATAAATCCAATCATCTAGAATCTTAGGGTTCTCTAAGTAACCACTTGTTAATTTAAGCAGATTAGATCCATCCAAATCAACAATATTAGAACCCTCTTGTGAAGTATAAAAAATCCTTTCATCTAAAATATAAAATTGGGTAACCTGCTCATCTGTAATTTTAGTCAATTGTTTGGTTTTCAAATCAAATTGGAACAATCGCTGTTGTTCATTATCTTCAATAAAATACAACTGATCATTATAGATCTCATATTGTAAAAGTCTTTGATCTATTACACTTACATTATTTCCACCCAATAAATCCGTCTCATACAGCTTGTTTTCATCCATAGCATTTCTATAGTATATTTTTTCTTCATAAATATCATATTCTGTAACGCTTGAATCAACAATATTCCTTACATTCTCACCGTTTAATTCCATTTTGTATAACTTATTAAAATCATTATTATCTAGATAAAATACCCAGCCATTATGTACAAACAAGTTACTTACGTCTTTTTCTGAGATCTTTTTTGAGTTCTCATCTAAAATATACAGTTCTTTATTTAGGAAAGCGCTATAGTAAAATACCCACTCGTCCCAAATTTCTATAAAATCGAGGTCATATCCTGAAATAGAAATTTGCTCTTTGTTAGTACCATCTAGCTGCATTCTCCATAAGTTGCCTCCTACTCCTTCTGTACGATAATAAATCCAGCCTTCGGAGATTTGAAAAAACTGAATGTATTCATTAGAGACTATATCAAGATCCATTCCATCCGGATTTGCTTTATAAATATTATTTTCAGATAAATAATAAATCCAATCATCTAACATTTTAATATTTGTGACAGAGTCCCTAATTACTAACAACTTAGAGGTTCCATCTGTTTTCATCTTATATAAATTTAATTCATTTGAACGATTTACATAATAGATCCAATTGTCTTGAATCAAAAAGCTGTGTATTTCGTCTTCAGACAATACTACTTTATCAGTTCCATCAAGTTTAACTTTGGTTAACTTATGATGATCTGAAGCATTCACATAATATACCCACGAACCTTGTACAATAAACTGGTGCGAAGAATCATCCGTTATTTTTTCTTTATTTGATCCATCAGTATCAATCATGTAGATACCAAGCTCATTTGATTGTGTATAAAGTATTTTCTGCTCTACTTTAGCCATAAAATAAACTGCTTCATCGATTACTATTTTTGGCTCCTGGTCTCCATTATGTAATACGTACAATTTCCAATCATCTAATTCATTCCGGTAATAAGTATCATTCCCATCATAAATGATGTTACTTGATTCAAATACATCCAAATTTTCTTCTGGTTGTATTGGGTGATTGTCTACAAGTAGTTCATATGTTGGAAAAGGAAAAGGAAGAGGAAGGTCTTCCATTGAACCCTCCTCAACTTCTGGTGGAGTATGAGGTTTTTCGGCTTCTTGTGTAGGATACAACCACCAACCAATAAAACTTATAATTAAAACTAAAACTAAAATTAGAATTAGAATATAAATCTTTTTTTTATTTTTGACTTTTTTCTCTTTGTTCTTGTTCTCTTCAACTTCATTATTTTTCATTGTTTCCCTCTCCATGACCAGGTTTTACAATTATAAATTGCATCTCTATATTTTTAGAAAATACACCTTTTATGAATATCTATTTCTCTTATATATAGTTGTACGATTTTTCCATGTAAAAAGTTGCATAAAATTTTATTTTTGGTCATTTTGAGGGAATTTTTCTTCTTATCTTAATTTCCTTTTACAATTTAGGAAGGATACCTTTAACTAACCCTAAAAACTGTTCTTTTACTTTTTCAGTTGTTTCCATTACTTCATCATGAGATAATGGTTGATCTAAAATTCCTGCAGCCATGTTACTAATACAGGAAATACCAAGCACCTCAATACCAGCATGTCTAGCAGCTATCACTTCTGGAACTGTAGACATTCCAACTGCGTCAGCTCCTAATATACGCAACATACGAATTTCAGCTGGAGTTTCATAGGAAGGACCAAGTAAGCCGATATAAACACCTTGTTGTATATTAATTTGTAAATCACTTGCCACTGATTCTGCAATTGCTCTTAACCTTTTGCTATAAGCTTCAGACATGTCAGGGAATCTAGCCCCTAATTCATTATCATTAGGTCCAATCAACGGATTTTTGCCTGTAAAGTTAAGATGATCTTGAATTAACATAAGATTACCTGGCTCAAATGAAGTATTAACTCCCCCCGCAGCATTCGTCACAACAAGTGTCTTAATCCCTAACTCCTTCATGACTCTAATTGGAAATGTTACTACTTCATCAGTATACCCTTCATATAAGTGAAAGCGACCTTTCATCATAAGAACGTTTCTACCTTCCAATAAACCTATGACTAACTTCCCGTCATGACCTTCAACTGTTGACACAGGAAAATGAGGAATTTCTTCATAAGGAATCTCCATAGCAGATTCAATTTGATCTGCAAGCACACCTAATCCAGAACCTAGAATAAGTCCAACTTCCGGTGATTGTTTTAGTTTTCCTTTGATATAGTTTGCTGATTCTTTAATATATTCACTACTAAAATTTCTTATTTCATTACTCATAGCTATACACCCCTCATTATTCATAATAGATTTTATTTTTAATCTTTCAAATCATTTAAAAACGATGTTCCGTTTTCTGGTTTTTTAACATTAAAATTTTCTGCTACTGAAGCACCAATATCCGAAAATGTTGAGCGTATACTTAGTGATTTACCTGCTGAGAATGTAGGATTCCATACTAATAATGGTACGTATTCTCTTGTATGATCAGTACCGTGATGAACAGGATCATTCCCGTGATCTGCTGTGATAACCAACAAATCTTCTTCCCCAATTTCGTCCATAATCTGTGGTAAATAAGTATCAAATTCCTCGAGTGCCTTGGCATAACCAGCAGGATCTCGTCTATGACCATAAAGTGAGTCAAAATCAACTAAATTTGTAAATACCATTCCATTAAAATCCTTTTTCAAAACTTCAATTGTACGTTGAATACCATCTAGGTTGCTTTTTGTCGGATAAGATTCAGTCACGCCTTCACCTGAAAAAATATCATTTATTTTCCCAATCGCAATACTGTCCTTATTTTCATTTTTTAACTCATTCATCACTGTACGTGCAGGTGGCTTGAGGGCGTAGTCATGGCGATTGGCAGTACGTTTAAAATTACCAGGTTCACCTATGTACGGACGAGCAATAACTCTCCCAACCACAAATTCATCTTCTAAAGTTAACTCTCTTGCAATTTCACATGCTTTGTATAATTCCTCTAATGGGATAATATCCTCGTGAGCAGCAATTTGAAATACACTATCCGCTGAAGTATAAACAATCCAAGCTCCTTCCTTCATTTGTTGCTCGCCTAACTCATCCAATATTTCAGTACCAGAAGCTGGTTTATTCCCAATGACTTTTCTTCCTGTTTTTTCTTCAAACTGTTTTAATAATTCCTCTGGAAAACCATCTGGATACGTTTTAAAAGGGATAGTTACTTTTAAACCCATGATTTCCCAATGACCTGTCATTGTATCTTTTCCAACAGAGGCTTCCTCCATTTTTCCGTAATGTGCCAATGGGTTTGAAGTTGCTTGAATCCCACTCATTTGAGTTATGTTACCTAGACCAAGTTTCTCTAGGTTCGGTATGGAAAAAGATGGCACTTGCTCCGCAATATGCTGTAGAGTATGTGCACCTTTATCTCCAAATTGTTCTGCATCTGGCATTTCTCCAATGCCTACACTATCTAATACGATTAACGCTATACGTTTGTAACTCATCTGATTTCCTCCTAATGTAAGTATGAAAGTCCATTTAAAAACCTATTTTCCCCTATTTATTCTGATTTTACTACCATAAGTTAACATTCTCCATATCCACTCTAGTGGACCGTATTGATATTTTTTGAACCAAATTAAGCTAAACCAAAGCTGTACGCTATAAATGATTAAAGCTATTAATAGACCCAAACCAAATCCTATGTCACCATATAGACCTAATCCAATATTATAGAAAATAAAGGAACAAATAACAGATTGAAATAGATAATGACTTAATGCCATTCGTCCAACTCTGCTGATATGTGTAAATAGATTTTTAAAAACCTGTTTCTGAAATAATAATACAATAGATGTAAGGTAAAAGAAACAAACTAGCGGATCTCCAATTGTAACCCCTACAAAATACCAAAAAGTGTATATTGATTCTGGATTTGCAGTTAAATAATTAGATGCCCACAATTTCACCATCTGTAATGTAAATCCAAATATCAAACTCCAAATCCATATTTTTTTAAAAAGGTAAAGATGTTCATTCATCCTAACAAAAATACTCCGCTTTCCAAAATAAGCCCCTAATAAAAACATAGGTAAAATCAGAAACAATGCAGAGATCATACTAGAAGGAAAAATATATAACCAGTCATTGATATTTTGTAATATAATTTCAGTTAAAGTCCCTTCTCCATAATGATTTAATGAAGACTTCATATTTTCCAATATTCCGTTTGATGCATGTGTGATGCTGCCTGTATCAACTGCGTTCTCCTTTGGAACCATAAGACTTACTAACAAGTAATTTAAAACATTATAAACAGTGACTAAACCAATTGCCCATGTTAAAAGCACTTTTGGAGAAGATTTATAAAAAAACAATAATATAAATCCAATTAGAGCATAGATAACAAGAATATCTCCCCACCATATAAAAATCGCATGAATAATACCAATCCCTAATAAAACCAACATTCTGCGTGCAAATAAAATTCGAGGTTTATTTATTGACCTCTCTGCTCGTTGTATAAATAAAATAAAACCCAGACCAAATAAAAAGGAAAACATTGTATAAAACTTTCCTTTGATTAATGCCACATACAACTTATCTATATATGGATCCCAAGCGTGAATCCAAATCTTATCCACTAATAAATCATTATATATCTGAGGTGACTGAAAATATGGCATATTGGATATTAGGATTCCTAAAATTGCAAAACCTCTTAGTATATCCAAAATCACCACTCTTTCCTGTGGTTGTGTTGGTTTTTTTTTCTGTAAAATATGAACTTCGTCTCCTTCCAATCCGACTTTTTGAAATAGATGTGTTTTTTCATTTTGATCTTTCATTATATCACTACCTCCCCAAAACGTAATCAATTTACTTATAAAGTACAAAATTTCTCCACTTTTTACTCTGGAGAAATCATTGTTTTTTAGGGTAATATTGACCTATGAATTTTATCTCGAAGATATTGTGTACAATGAAAATATGAAAAGTTTAGTAATAACTAAAAAAAAGAGGGTTTTAATATTGAGGAGAAATGATATTACATTACATGAAGTGAACTCGTTATAGCATAATTTGACTATTGGATGAATCAGATGGCAGTCTACAACATCTGGATTTAAATGAGGAAAAAGCTTGGTGTTAAATCAAGCTCTCCCCTTTACCCAAGCATCATTTTCATATCCTCGTACTTCCCAGTAACCCAAGTGCTCCTCTTCAATAAGTTCTATTGCTTGCAGCCATTTCACTGATTTGTACGCGTACATTTGTGGAACCACTAACCTTACTGGACCTCCTAACTTCTGTGGAATTGGTTTTCCATCTAATAACACAGCTACCATGACATCATCTAATTTAGCCTGTTCTAAAGATAAAGCATCGGTATATACACCATCTCCTGAATATAACTTGACGTATTTTGCTTTCGAATTTATACCCGCCAAATCTAATAGCTGAGATAATGGGATGCCCTCCCAAGTATTACTGTATACAGACCATCCGGTTATACAGTGAAAATCACTAATTTGGACCTTCCTCGGTATTTTTAAAAATTGTTCCCAATTCCAAGTCAACTCTTTACCAACTAATCCTGTAATCGTAAATGACCATGAGTCTGATGAGAAAGATGGAATTTCTGTGACTGTATAAACTCTGTAATTTCCTTGACTTCCCCCTCCAATTACCTTTTGAGAATCAGGAAGTGGTGTTGGTGCTGGCAACATTCGATTGCCATCTCCTGCAGTGAATTCTGTTAAATCCGAGCCACCTGTATCCAGCGTTTTTTTCATCCATCTATAAAAGGATGGACCAATTCCTAGTATTAACAATGTTCCTACGGATACTCTCATGAAACTGCGACGAGAAATGGGAGATTTTTCTATCCACATTGCAATTCGTTTTTGAATATCGTTATTATCTTTAGTTTCATCGTTCATTTCTTGATCGGAAGGAACAATTTGGTCTTCTTTCTTGGAAGCTGTTCGTTTCTTATTTAACCACCTTAATCTTGTGATGGAATGATAAATCACATAAGGGATACCGATCCAAGTTAATAAATCATGATAAAACAATGCTGTATTTGTCCAAGCAGGTGGCAAGTTTCTATATTGCCACAATACTAATCCTGATAAACTCCAACCTATAATAAGGAATAAAACAACACCTAAATTAAATTTCTGATTTGTTTTTTTTCCTAGTTGTTTAATATGTTTAAATAAATAAGGAATATACATCACCAATAATAAAATGGATATAAACCCAATATAAATGTGAAATTCCTTCAGAATCGTTCGAACCCAGCCTAAATCACCTCGGATGGAGGGGATATATAATACCCCTCCGGTGATGGCTAAAATCAATATAACCCAAGCATTCCATTTATGAAGATTTCTTAGTTTTTTTCCATATGGAATTTTAAACCAATTAAACTTGTTTTTCAATTAAATCACATCCAATATTATGATTTGGATAATTCAGCATAACCAAAATCTACATCAAATGCTTTACACCATATAACCACTTTATCATACTCAGATAAATCAACACCTTCTGGAAGTAAGTAGTTTTGATCTCCAACATTTCCTTTTAGTTTTTCTAATCTAACTCCCTCTGAGGTTTCCTCACCAGATTTAGCTAGATATACATATAAATCAGGACCGTTTGTTGCTTCAAAATTTTCAAAACGTAAATATACACCGTCATCTGTATTTACTGTAAATACATCTCCTGAAGCTGAATGAGTGCTGTCAGCATCTACAAAGCTACCTGAAAAACTAAGATCAACCATTTCATCTTCGGACATTTCCTTGTCTTCCATTTCATCCTTCATTTCATCGTCCATCATTTCTTTGTCTTCCATTCCATCTTTCATTTCATCGTCCATCATTTCCTTGTCTTCCATTTCATCCTTCATTTCATCGTCCATCATTTCTTTGTCTTCCATTCCATCTTTCATTTCATCGTCCATCATTTCTTTGTCTTCCATTCCATCCTTCATTTCATCGTCCATCATTTCTTTATCTTTCATGTCATCTGAGGACGCTCCACTTGATAATGGAAGAGGTTCGCTTACTTGTTTATCAATAAACAATGGAGAAGCTAACCACCAACCTACTCCTAATACTGCTACAATGACCACACCTAGTATTATTTTTTTCTGTGCTGTAAATTTCATTTTTTCTTCATCCTCTCAATTTGTTTTAACTATAAGATGAAGTATAAATGATACATCTTAATTAAAAATAACTTAAATATTAAATAAGTATTACATAGAAAAACAATAATAAAGTAGCGTTCTCCTAACTTAGTAAGAGTTAGTACATTGTTAACAAGCTATCAATGAACTAGTGTACGAATAACTAATTAATTCAAATAAAAGCTGTTCCATTAAGTAAACAATAAAAGATCACATTATGAGCGAATGTCACAAATAATTTATAATTTTTCCCATTATTATTCTTTAAAATAAAGGTAAATGACGGTCTTATTCTGTACCTTTTAAGGAGATTCAAAAAATAGCAGGAAAAACTGGTCTTATATTGATGTTTTTATCCCAGATATGGTGATTTGATGTGAATTTGTGTGAAATAAGACCACGAGATTCCTCTATTTTCTAATTTGAGTTCATTTTATTACAATAAGACCAAGAATTCCCTCTATTTCTAGCCCTATTACATTTCCTGCTAACTTCGAAGCTCTTGAACTTTCACCCTACAGATTGCAAACATGCTGGACACACAACTTGAAAAACCGTCCTAAAAGGACGGTTTTAGAGCAACCCACACTATTGCTCAATTTTCAAGGATGGCAATTTCCACCATTGTTGAATTCAAAACTAGTTATAGGAAAATGACTAAAATTGTTATTATATGAAAGTATTTTGATCAAAAATGAGCAACCATTTGTCATCTTCTTTTTTAAATAAAAGCTGTAGATAATACTTTTTTTGATAAGGTTTTTGTTCTTGATCAAGATCATTATAAATAACACTAAGTAATGTTGAGGACATCTCATTTGTTTCTAACACTTTAACGATCTCAAATTGTATTCTCCAGTCCTCGTCTGCGAACCAAGTCTCATGAAACTTTTCAAATTCCTCATAATGATCAATATATTTCCCATTTGGAAGTACAAGTGTAATATCAGAATGTACAGTTAGTAAAAAACGAGGTAAATCTTTATTTGAGATAGCATGTAAATGGTCTTGCAATGTTTCAGAAAAATTCATATAAACAACGTTATTAAAAACTTATACAACCCCGTTATTTAAATAAAATTTCATTGATAATATATAGTTTAAAATAAGCTAAAAAGCTTGATTTGGAGTTTTATAATGTTACGTGTTTTCTATAACGTTTTTCCTCCCTTATTTTTTCAATAAATATATTTTAGAAACTTCCGTAGTAACAAAACGAAATAGTCCCTTTTCTTTTTATGTTGTTTTTATATATATAATAAATAGCTTTTTTATTCACTTTCATGATGCATCACTCCTTATAAAAAATCTAAATCTCAATCCATTCCTTATTATAAAGAACATTTGATGAACAAACAATTAGAACAAGTCACTTTTGGAGGTGACAAAAGTAATGAGTTTAATTTTTAAGCAATGTAAACCAAAAACGACTTCCCTCCCCCTCTACACTTTCAACCCCTATTTCTCCACCATGTAGATCTATGATTCCTTTAGCGATTGCCAAACCAAGTCCAGAACCTCCACTGTATCTATTTCTTGATTTATCCGTACGGTAAAACCGTTCAAATATTTTTTCTTTTTCATCAGCTAGTAGACCTTCCCCCTGATCTTTGACTGAAACTAATACTTTTTTATCGTTTAGATTTTGAACAGAAAGTTCAATAGTACTTCCATTTGGTGAATGTCGTATTGCGTTTCCAATTAAGTTTTGTAAAACACGAATAACTTTATGAGGCATCACGGATAAACGAGGTAAATCATCAGGCATGCTTACGGATATGTCTAATCCTTTTTCTTCAAATTGAATCGCAAACCCTTGCAGTGTTTCAATAATGATGGGATCAATAAAAATAGATTCAGGTTCAAACTTTTCTGCACCTGCATCTAACCTTGATAGATGAAATAAATCATCAATTAAATTCCCCAAACGTTTGCTTTCTAATTGTATTGTATTTAAATATTCATTCATTTTGTTTTTATCTTGAATGACATTATCCTGAAGTGCTTCTACAAAGGATTGAATAGATGCGAGGGGTGTCCTTAAATCATGAGAAACGTTAGCAACTAATTCCCTTCTAGAGGATTCAGTTTGTATTATTTTTTGAAAACTTTCATCTAGTTTTTTATTCATGTCATTAAATTGTAAAGCTAATTCTTTAAATTCCTTCGGGCCAATATCAGGCACTTCACCCTGAAAATCACCTACAGAAATTCTCTTTGCTTGATGTGTAATTAGTCGCAAAGATTTTTGTACCGGATGCATAACAATAAAATGGATGATAAATGAAAGTAAACTAGCACCTACTGTGACTGAGCTTAACAAAATAAAATCATCAAGCGTTAATTTCATATGATCATACACATAAAATAAAGAAAAAAGAATAAAACCAACGCTAATGAAATTAGCTAAAAATAAATAAGTTCGCAGCTTCATGACTCAGTACTTCCTTCAAGTTTATATCCAATACCCCATACCGTTTTTATATACTTTGGTTTTGAAGCGTCAGGCTCTATCTTTTCCCTTAATCTTCGTACATGTACCGTAACTGTGTTCATGTCTCCAACATAATCACTTTCCCATACTTTATTCAATAGTTGATCCCTTGAAAAGACTTGATTAGGATGACTGGACAATAACAGTAAAACTTCAAACTCTTTTAATGTTAATTCGATCGCTTTACCGTCGACCATTACACTTCTTTTTTTCACATCAATTTCTAATCCTGAAAATTGAATCAAGTCAGGCTCGGATGAAGTTTGAGTTACTACACGCTGCTGTCTACGTAAAATCCCTTTTACCCTTAGTACTAATTCCCTAGGACTAAACGGTTTTGTTAAATAATCATCCGCCCCCATTGTAAGCCCCATTACTCGATCCATTTCTTCAGCTCTAGCAGTTAACATGATAATCGGAATATCATCCTGATTTCTAATTTCTTCACATACCTGCCATCCATTTTTTCCTGGCATCATTAAATCAAGTATAATCAGATCAAGGGATATTTTTTTCCACTTTTCAAGGGCAGCATCTCCATCATTAACAGTAATTACGTGGTAGCCTTCTCTTTCTAAATATCTAGAACAAACATCAGTTATATTTGTTTCATCATCAGCAACTAAAATCGTATAATCCATAACATTACTCCTATTTTTTTCAATATAGACAGAATACGAAACACCCATTTTTATGAACACCCTCAGGTTTACTATTTTTTCTCCAATATTCTGCTTCAATAAAAAATCATCTATTTTGTCCATTATAACGCATTTATGACCATAATAAATAACTGAGTTACTCCTCAAGTTCTAACAATTTGTGTACCATAAAAAAGAGTAGAGATATGCTGTTGTTTATATACTATCTCTACCCTCTGAGGCTTTATTTAGTTCTAAGGAAAGTTAGATTAAGGACGAGAAGAAGTCCCATCTGGCAATCTAGCTAATGTCCAAGTTGGCAGCTCATTTGTACATGGATATTTTTTCGCTAGTTCCTCATCGATATCTACACCTATACCAGGTTTTTCATTCGGATATACGTATCCATTTATAACCTTAGGAGTACCTGGGAATACCTCTTGGATGGCATCATTAAATTTGTTCATTTCTTGTATCCCAAAATTAATACTACTTATATCAAGATGTACATTTGCAGCATGTCCAACAGGAGAAAGGTCACCTGGTCCATGCCAAGCCGTCCTTATCCCAAACGACTCACATAATGATATTAATTTTTTTGCTGGTGTGATTCCGCCTATTTGACTCACATGAATTCGAATAAAATCAATTAAACGATCTTTAATTAAAGGAATATACTCATTCGGATTATTAAATAGTTCACCCATAGCAATAGGTGTTGTACTGTGCTGACGAATCGTTTTAAACCATTCAATCTGTTCAGGTGGTAAAGCATCTTCTAAGAAAAATAAGTTATATGGTTCTAGTAGTTTTGCAAATCTAACCGCATCAATGGGAGCTAAACGTTCATGAACATCGTGCAATAACTCAATCTCTGAACCGAGAATAGATCTTAAATAATCAAATAAACTGATTACATCCCTCATGTAAACCTTCGGGTCATAATAAGCTCCATCGAGTGCATTATCTGGCTTAATCATTTTCTGCTCTTTTCCACCATACAAACCCATCTGACATCGAATATAACGATATCCTTCTTCCATGTATGAACGAACATTTTCCCTTACTTCTTCTTTTGTTCTCCCATCTGCATGAATATACACAGGGGCAGCTTCTCGACACTTACCACCTAATAATTGATACAATGGCATATTTGCAAGTTTCCCTTTGATGTCCCAAAGCGCCATATCTACCCCAGATATTGCATTATTTAGAACAGGTCCGTTTCTCCAATATCCACTTACCATGGATGTCTGCCAAATGTCCTCTATACGTTGAACGTCTTTTCCGATTAAGAAAGGTTTTAAATATTCCTCAATGGCACTGTGTACCGTTAAATATCTTTGCGTAAATGTAGCACACCCTAAACCATATAAACCTGGCTCAGAAGTTTCAATTTTTACTATGACAAGATTAATTCCTTCAGGTGCTGTTAGTATCGTTTTTACATCTCTGATTGTAATCATTAGGTATTAATTCCTCACTTTTTTGTTTTGATTAAAATATGTTTAAATAGTTCTTTGTGTTGTCCTTATGTACAGTTACAAAATGTCCAATATCATATTTTTTTATACTTTTGTGGAATCGATTTCATTTTGTAAAAGTATATCCAATTCTCGTATAATTTCTACTTTAAGTTAAATCCACATGACTCCCTTATCTTTAACTCACTTTTTAATAAAACGAGGTTGTTTTTAATCTGTTCACCTGCAATTTGTTGTTGTAGTAGACTCATAGCTGTTTTTCCCATTTCAAAAAAAGGTTGTGCTACCGTCGTTAATGCTGGTTCAAATAGTTTGGAAAACTCTATATCATCAAAACCAACAACTGCTAAATTGTTAGGAACTAGAACACCTTTTTCCTTAGCTGCTTTAATAGCCCCCATTGCCATTCGATCACTTGCTGCAACAACTGCCGTTGGAGGATATTTTAATTCCAATAAGCTTAACATATTGTCGTAACCAGACTGGAATGAATAATCACCCTTTGTTAAATAATCAAATTCGATAGGAAGGTCATGATCCATTAAAGCTTTTTGATAACCACTTAATCGGTCTCTGCTGATGGACATATCAAGCAGCCCTGATATATGGGCTATTTTTGTATGACCTAATTTAATTAAGTGTTCAGTGATACGATAACTTTCCTTCATATTGTCAATTCCAACAGTTGGGACAACTTTGTTATTCTCTAAATAATCAGAAACTAACACCACTGAATATTCTTCTGCAAGTTTTACAAGTTCCTTAAAGTCTAGTCTTGCCGTCAATAAAATCATACCATCTACCTGTTTTTGTTTCAGGTGTTTTATCAAACTGTGTGCCCTTTGTTCATCTTGCATCGTATTTCCTAATATAACTTGATATCCATTTTTTGTTGCTTCGTAATCAATACCAACTATAATTTGTGAAAATACATTGTTTAAAATGCTAGGCATGACAACTAGAATCGTTTTCGTTTCCAGACGTCTAAAATTTCTTGCTAACATATTTGGTTGATAATCCAATTCTCTGATTACTTCTAATACTTTTTGTTTCGTTTCTTCTTTAACTGTTTCTGGTTTTTGCAATACTCTGGAAACTGTAGCTGTTGAAACTTTAGCAAGTTTAGCGACATCGGACATTTTTGTCATATTTTCTTAACTCCTAAAAAAGTGAACTTTAATTCCTTATATTTGAGACTTAGAAACATTATTAAATTACATGTAATCGATTACATCAACAAACTTATTATAAATAATGATTCATTAGATTTCAAGTTTTTTATTATCTTATTACTGCTCTCTTTCCATAAATATAGTCCTTTAAACAATCTTCATGTTGCTTATTTACTAATGAAGGTGCTTCTTTTGGGTTAATATATTTAAGCTCTAGTGTCTCGTCGTTATCAACCTGAAGTTCTCCTCCGATGATTGAACATTTAAAGAAAAAGAGAATTGACTGTGTTTTGTCTCCACTTGGATATTGATCGTTATATTTTGTATATATACCTATCAACTCTTCAACCTGTACTTTAAGTCCGGTTTCTTCTTCTATTTATCTAACTGTTGCTTCTTCTGCCGATTCACCCAGTTCAAGTGCGCCTCCTGGAAAACCCCAAATGTTTTTATCTCCCCTTTTCTGTAATAATACTTCACCAAATGAATTAACTATACATCCCCCAGCAAAATTCAGAAAAATGGGATCATGACCTACCTTACTTCTTATCCATTGTATGTAGTTCATTGTAATCCTCCAAACATTTTTATTTATTACATCTTGACAAGCATATTCATATACTTTCTATGATACCAAGCACTCATCCATTTACTGTTTCTTATGAAGGTTTTTTGAAAAAGGAATGTTTGAGTTCAATGATACAGTTATGAAAATCATAGTGAAATAATTGCATAAAATAATAATAAAGAAGAAATACAAATATATCAATAAACTGTTATAAGGAAACTATCAAACATGTCATAGATTGTGAGAAGAATATCAAATCTATTAAACTAAGTATAAATGATGTGATAAAATCATTAGATATAGCTATGCAGATAAATGACAGACTTATTTTAAACATACAGAAATTGTAGAGACACTTTTAAAATACGAACTAATGTTTCCATTTTGTTTTTTTCATATGTTATAATAAAATAGAAGAATACAATATTTCAAATTTATTTAAAGGGTGATCTCTTGGATAAAAATCAGCTTAATCGTATGGAAGAAATGCTAGGTACCTTGATTAAAATGGTTGGAGATACAAATGCAAGATTAAATACTCATGAAAACAAAATGGATGAAGAGTTAGAAAATATAAAAGAAGAAATAAAAGAAATAAAAACAGACGTGAAAGATATCAAGGACGGACAAGAACGTCAAGATCGAATACTAGATTTGTAATTAAATAAAAGGAGTGATCATTTTGGCGAAATCAAAAGCTAAAAAGTTCAGAGAAAGACTGGAACGAGAAGGAAGAAGAAATCCATTGGAAAACAGAAGCCCCTTTGCACTAATTGACATGCATACAAGAAAAACGAAAACAAAAAAAGATTACTTATATCGAAATAAACACAAGAACCAACACATTCAAAAAGAAAATGTTGGTTCTTTTTATTTTAATTATACAAAAACGCTAACAACCAATAATGCGGGTAATTTATTAACCAAAGTATAACAGGCGGGATAAGTAATAAAACTTGATCTGCTGGTCCATGTCTGCGAACGACACTATGCATTGCATTCATACAGGTCACAGGAGCACTTAATGTGAATGCCCAACAAGCACTAATCAATACTAACTTTTGATGGTTTTTTACCCACCTTCTTGATACCCAGATCCAAAGCAAAGTAAATAAAATAAGTTTAATACTATACAATCCTACTATATTCCAGGACCAGCCTGTCCATACATGAACTGAAGAAATAAATATCATAGAAATAATAAAACCATAGAGTGATAAAGTTCCTGCACTTAAAACACTAGATATCCACTGATCAACCTGAGAAGAATCCCTAGTTTTTAATCTCCTTCCCAATACAAAACCTATAACCATGGATATCACAAAATCAAAAATAAATAAAGTCTCATCTAAATACATATTTTTTAAAAACAAAGCAAAAATCGTTACTAAAAATAAAATCATAACCGCATTCAATTTCCAAGAATGAAAATCTTTCGTTTTATAAGGTTTCATTTCTGAGAATTGAAAGTTGCGCATCAATCGAATGACCACAGGTGTCAATATAAACACTATGATTAATGAAAAATGAAATTGAAATACTAAACTGCCCGAAAACCAATTTTGAATTCGGAAGATCCATTCTTCATTCCAAGAGAAAGTTTGTGAATTATAAACTTGTAATAAAAACGAGTTATTTTTAAACAAAATCATAGCTATCAATTCAATAATTGCAAGAATAAAAGTAGAAAAACCAAATAAATAAAATAAATGTTTGATGTGTTTTTTTTGATAAGTTAAGCCCATTTTCATTCCAATAGAAAATAAAAATGCTGTGACAAAAAAACAAACTACCCATTCATTAGGTATGAACGTATAGGAATAAAAATAATAAAGAATTCCGCTAACAATCATTGCAATCATGCCACCTGCTAATGCTGGTGATATATAATATTTTGATAGTTTCCAGCGCTTTTCTATAAATAAACCTATGAATAATAAACTTATAATAGTTAAATTATGTAATATAAACATGTAGATTAAGTATTTTTCACTTCACATATTTCAGAGATATTCACAGCTGCTTCTACTCCTTGAGATATCCGTTCACGGTTGTAAGCGATAGGTTTGCTTAAATCACTAATGGTTACACTAATTTCATTCATCGTTGTAGCTTTCGAAAATACTTCCTCGTTATCTTTGCTTAACGTATCAACTGCGGATTGAATCATTAGGAATTTTTGTTTTGCATTTTCAACATCTGTTTTACCCTTCTCCGTATCTTTCTCACTATTATTAGTATCTTTAACTAGATCATTGATTTCTCTTGTAATTTGACTGATTATACTTTCAACTTCTTTGGAGGATTTCTCACTACTTTCTGCTAGTTTTCGAACTTCAGAAGCAACCACACCAAAACCTCTGCCATGATCTCCAGCACGTGCAGCTTCGATCGCTGCATTTAACGATAATAACTTTGTCTGAGAAGCAATTTGCTGTAATACATCAACCACTTGTAATATATCTGTAGAAAGATCTGTTAAAGTATTCATTTTTTTAGCAATATCTTCTGTTCGTTGATTAATTTGTTCCATTTGAGCTACCGTTTGTTCGATTTGCTGTTCCCCTTCTCGTGATAAATTAACTGCATGAGAAGACAATAATTTAATGTTTCCTACCTTTTCCATTACATCCGAAGCATGGACAGCAACATCATTCGAATGATCTACTAAACCTTGAACAAGATCCTTCTGTTCCCTCATAGTCTCCTGAGCAGTTTCGATATCATCTAAATTTCTTTTTAGAGCTTCGTTCATTCCTATATCTCCTTTTCTACTTATTGAGAAAATCTATAATATAATGTTATACATATTTCGACATAAAATCTACAGTTTTACCCATCTTACTAAAAAATATATAAAACACCCACTTCAATTAGGAAGTGGGGTGTTTATATAAATAAATTGAATTATAGAATTTCATCTAATGGAGTGAAAGGTTGATCAACAGCATCGGCAACTGCTTTATACGTTAATTTTCCTTTATAAGTGTTCACACCTAATTTTAATGGTTGGTTTTCTTTAATCGCTTGATCAAAACCTTTATTTGCTAGTTCCATAACGTATGGCATTGTCACATTGGTTAAAGCATAAGTTGATGTTCTTGGTACGGCACCAGGCATATTGGCAACAGCGTAATGAATAACCCCATATTTTTCATAAGTTGGATCACTATGAGAAGTCACTCGATCAATCGTCTCAATCGTTCCACCCTGATCTACTGCGACATCTACGACAACTGCACCATTTTTCATTTGTTTTACCATATCTTCTGTTACTAATTTTGGTGCACGTGCCCCTGGTATTAATACTGCGCCGATTAGTAAATCTGCTTTTTGTACAGCACTTGAAATATTGTATGGATTGGACATTAAAGTACGAACTCTTCCATTAAATAAATCATCTAACTGCCTCATACGTTGTGCACTTTTTTCCACGATGACTACGCTTGCCCCCATACCCAATGCCATTTTGGCTGCATTCGTTCCAACTACACCACCACCAATAATACATACATCACCTGGTGGTACTCCCGGTACACCACCTAAAAGCACACCTCGTCCACCATAATAATTTTCTAAGAACTGCGCCCCTACTTGAACTGACATTCTCCCAGCTACTTCACTCATTGGAGTTAATAGAGGTAATTCACCTGTAGGCAATTGAATGGTCTCATAAGCGACTGCAGTTACGTTTTTTTGTAATAAATGATCTGTTAAATCTCCAGCAGCTGCTAGATGTAAATATGTAAAAACAATTTGATTTTCTTGAAATAATTCATATTCTGAGGGAAGAGGTTCTTTTACTTTGATAATCATTTCTGCGCTAGACCATACTTCAGAAGCTGTAGATAAAATATTAACCCCTTCTTGGATATAATCTTCATCTAAGAAACCGCTATTTTCTCCAGCTCCTTTTTCCAAGATGACTTGATGACCTGATTTTGTCAGCATTCCTGCGCCTGCAGGTGTTAAAGACACACGATTTTCATTCACTTTTACTTCTTTCGGTACTCCGATGATCACTTCAATACACTCTCCTTAAGATAAAATTAACTATGATATATTTTGTAACAATTTAAATAAATAATAACTATGAAATAGGATTTCCAAAAAAAACAAAAATACCCCCATCACTGATTATCTACGAGTATTGAGAGCGGGTTGTATGTAATATGTTATTATTGTTTTTCATTACAGCGATGGCAGATACCTTGAAAATCCAAGCGATGATCAATAACTCTAAAGTTATACTCTTTAGCAAGTCTTTCCTCTAAAGGACCTAACCAATCTTCCATAATTTCATCTACTGCTCCACATTGAACACATATGAGGTGATGATGATGGTGATTTTTATCATTATTTCTTAAATCATATCGTGCAACTCCGTCACCAAAATTCATTTTCTCAACTACATGTAGTTCATTCAGAAGCTCCAGTGTGCGATAAACAGTAGCAAGACCAATTTCGGGGGCCTTATCCTTTACGAGCATATATACATCTTCAGCGCTTAAATGATCCTCTTCATTTTCCAATAAAACGCGAACAGTCGCTTCACGTTGAGGTGTTAACTTATAACCTTGAGCTTGTAACTGCTGTTTGATTTTTTCAATTCGCGCCTCCATATTCCTTCCCCCTAATACTCAATCATCTGCAAGAAAAACTCTAAATAAACATAATAAAATTACTAATCCTATCATTCCTAGTATCATTATAGTGGGAGGTCATGAGTAAAGTCAAACAGACAATAACATCGGTGTGATCCACTTCATAATTGCAGGGGTTAAATACGTTTCGTATAAGGATATAACAAAAAGAATACCAATTAGAGATAATATTAAAAATGAATACGTCATAAACGGTTTTGATATATTCCCTCTTTTTTGTAAGAAGCGATTTTTAATTAAATAAATAGAAAAGGAAATTCCAGATACACTCGCGATAATGATGACTGGAACAATAATCAAATTTTGTGGCGCAATAGATACAAGTGCAAATAGAATTCCATCCCATGAAAGTTCCCCTACAATATACCCAGTAGTAAAACCGATTAGTACACCTTTTAAAAAATCAAGAATTAGAATAAATGGTAAACCTATTACTGATAAACCTAATACCCAAATTAAAAGCATCCATTTCAAATGTAAACTAAAGGTTTCCTGTAAGAGTTGTTTGCTGCTTAAATCTGTTTCCTGATTTATCATTTTAAAAAAACTTCCAAGATAACTTGACATGTCCTCTGTTTGTTCAAATGATAAAGCATTAACCATCAACGCTCCAAAAATAATACCCATGATAAATAATACCGAAACAAAGATATAGAGAGAGAGGTGCTCTTTCAGATAATACTGCATATTCATACAATTCTTTCCTCCTATTGTCCTATTGTTACATTCTATGAATCTAAGAAGTAAACTATGACAAATTAATAGAGGTAGATTCTATTATGTTATCTTTCCGTAGGTCCCTCCCCCTCCAGTCTGTATCACACTTTTCCCTTGCTTTGCTAACATAATTAGATCAGATAATTTCTCTCCAACTACTTCACTTATTTGCTCTCTAGTGGCATGATGGAGTACATTCATTTCAGTGCCAAAACGGGATAAAAGTTGATTTAATTTACTAGGACCCAGTCCAGGAATAAACTCCAAAGGAATTTGATATAAATAAGGAGGTTTATTGTTCTTTGACCTTTTTTGGTCAGCAATTTGTGTGATGCGATCAAATACCCCCCGTACTACTTTCTCACTTCCACAATAAGTACACCTTTCTACAACAGAATTGTTTTCTTCAATGATAGAGGAACAATTAGAACAATAAGTTCGATTATATTTGCCTAGCTTTGGATTCAATCCGAAATTTGCTGTTATTTTACGACCATCCTTACGAAGAAGTGCTTTTTTAAGTTCAGAAAAAGTCGGACTCTTTAGTCTTAACTGATTATATTCTCTTGCTATTTTCCCTAATGAATGAGCATCTGAATTTGTTAAAAAAGGAATCTCATTTAACTCTGAAATTAAACCCGCCATTTCTGAATCTGAACTTAATCCTAATTCAACTGCGGAGATAAAATCTAAGTTGAATACATGTGAAAGTTTAGAGGAACAGCTACCATATGCACTCTTATGAGGTGTAAAAATATGCGCTGGAATGAATAATCCATCTCTTCCAATCACTTCTTCTTGTAGTATTTTAGCTGGCACATAAAGCCTTTGAGTACTTAAATTTACATTTTTCATATAATTACTCATCCATCTTGTAAAATCCATCATGCTTTGTAAGTTTGGTAAATATGCTAATACATGAGCTGGTCCAAACCCTTCGTCACAAATCTCTATTTCACTTCCAAGCATCATAGTTGTATTTCTAAATTGAATCCCTCCACCATCCACTTCTTTCATCGTACCTTCATTTAAATAATAAAGGATATCCTCTTGAACAGCAGGAGATTGACAATCTATGATACCTACAATGTCCATTCCTTTTCGCGTGGAAGCTTCTTCCATTATGTTATAAAAAGTTAAATCCCTACTTGCTGTTATTTTAACAGCTTTGCCTTTATTCGATCGTCCAATATGTATATGTAAATCTGCATAATATAATTGCATTTTAAATCTTTCCTGTTAATTTATAGATTTGCCAAGCATAAATAGCTGTGATCGTTTTAGCATCGCTGATTTTCTCTTCCTTAATATATTCCAATGCTTGCTCTAAAGTAATGCTTTCACATGATAAAAACTCATCCTCGTCCAGTTTCATTTCTCCTCTAGTTAAATCCTCAGCTAAAAATAGAACGATTTTTTCATCCGCAAATCCAGGTGAGGTATAAAAAGAGTTGATATGTTGTAATGAACTACAATCAAAACCTGTTTCTTCTTTCAGTTCTCTTAATGCCGCTTCCTCTGGTTCTTCCCCAGGATCTAATTTGCCAGCTGGAATTTCAATCTGATTTTTTTCTAAAGGTTTCCGATATTGTTCTACAACAATCATTTTATCTTCATAAATTGCTAACACAGCTACAGCACCTGGGTGTTTAACAATTTCCCTAGCTGACATTTTTCCATTTGGAAGTTTCACTTTGTCCACCTGCAACGAAATGATTTTCCCTTTAAAAATCTGTTCAGTCTCCACAGTAATTTCTTCAAATCTTTTGTTAAATTCTTCTTTCGATGGTTTGTGGCTCATCACAAAATACCTCCCACATTTATACATAACTTGTCCATTATGGTCATATAATATTGAAAACAACTTAAATAACTATATATTTAAATATCTTATCATGTGAAAGGAATGTTGAACAATGAAATCTTATATTTTAAAAAATCAAATTAAATTCGTAGGAAAGGCGTGGGAAATTCGTTCTCACCTTAATTCTTTACTTAAACAATCTAAATCACAACATATCACATTGCTTGATTATTTAAATTCTATTACTCCCGCTGCACAACATTCAAAGCATCTTGTGCAGCACAACAAACCCCAAGAAAAAAATAAGGATCATCGTGTAATCCCATTCCCATCGACTTAATTGGATAGGGGTATAAGTCCACACTTTTTTCTACTTCATTAATAAATAATTCTGTATTCAATGTGATATTATGCTTCTTATAAAGATGATAGTCAGTCAATTGCTTTTGAATGTGATCTTTATATTTCTTAGGCAGATTGAAAGGTAATGGAACTCGTGAGCTTTGTAATACAATGTTAGATAAAGTTATTAATATATGATGGCTTATTCCCTTGTGTCTATCACGATTTCTTTGAAAACTAATACGTGGGACCATGACCGGAACGCCTCCAAGTATAGATACAGCATTTGCAATTTCCCCAGCCTCTATCCCGGTATGTCCTAATTTTGTACCAGTACCAACAATACCTGGACCCATTAGAATAATAATGATATCCGCTAGTAAAATATGTTTGGCAGCAATCAAAGCAGTAAATTTATTCACAGCTTCAATATCCCCGCCATACGAATGTCCATATGTAATTGTTCCTTCTATCCAATTTAAGTATTTTAATTGAGCTACATGTTCACTAAATGAAATGGGTAAAGCTCCTCCTTCACTCATTACATATCCTATTTTTAGTTTATTTGAAATTTTGTCTTGATTTTGTTTATACTGCAGCCAAGTACATAAAATGGGAAGCATGCTATGTAGTTCACCTATAAGTACGGGTGTACCTTCTAAATTTCTATCCTCCAAAAATAATGAGTGGGTTGAACTATCTTCCTCCTCACATGTTAGTACTGCCCTTTGTTGAGGAGTATATCGAAACTTCATTATATGTCCTATTTTTTTAGAACTACTTTTACTACTGTTATCATCTCTATTGCGGTTTTCTCCCTTATCTAAATATTTTTTATTGTTTAAAATCATATAAACAAAATGATATCCCCCAGAACCTAATTGTAAATCAACAGCAGTTGTATTTAATAAAACCTCGTGTCCAATCTGTACTGACGGGTGAACATCCGTATAATGGATTGCTTTTATATTTTCACCATTTTCTTCTTTCACTTGGATGAACTGTACATTTCTTCTTTCTTTATCGATTTTTGTTACGATACCAATTCTCCAATGTATCATCCCAATTTACATCCTTCCTCTAACCACACTTTCTCAATTGATATTATGCTAAAAAAAAATTTAAAGTACGATTTTATGTGCAATTAACATTTCATTAAGACTCTCTTAATTTAAAAGGATTAAAATAAAACTATCTGAAAGGCAAGGAGATGATTCATATGAAACTATTTGCAGCTGTAGCCCTATCTTCGATATTAGATGGAGCTAAAATTTCAACTGATGCTGAAGTTATGAAAGACAATAAATCTATTGTTGTACAAACTGATGAGACAGAGTCTCGAAATACACCCTCTGAAAACCATCAAAAGAAGTTAATTAATAAGTTTGCTGTACAATTAGGAATCAATACGAATGGAAAGTCAGTGAATAAAATTAAAGATGAGTTGAATCAAATTTGTACGATAAGCATTCTCGCCAATAAATCCCAAGTATAATCAATATTTTTTAATGTTATTTTAAGGTTAACTTAACCTATCATTTATATTCGTTTTTTATAATAAGTATATAACAAAAAATACATACAACTTAGGAGTGAACATTATGAAAAAAGTGATAAGTACAGTTGCTTTATCAGCTTTATTAATTGGAGGTGGAAGCGCAGGAGTCATAGGAATTGCGAATGCACATGAGTCAAATACAGAACGAACAAATATCTATCAAATGATAGATAAGGATCATTTAGAAGAAATAGCAGAACGTTTTGGTATAGATGTAGAGGATAAATCCAAAGAAGAATTACGTGAAGAAATTCAAAAGGCCGCTAAAGAGAAGTTCGAAAACTTATCAATTGAAGAATTAATTGTTATCGCTGAAGGAATGGGTATTGATACGGACGATAAATCTAACGAACAATTACGAGAAGATATTAGAACGGTTATAAAAGAGAGACATAACCAATTATCTATGGAGGAGTTAGAGAACATCGCAGAAAAACTAGACATTGATATTGAGGATAAAACAATGGAGGAAATTCGTGAGGAAATTAGAGAAGTCATCAAAGAACAGTTTGACGATTTATCTTTGGAGGAGTTAGAAGCCATTGCAGAACGATTAGGTATTAATATCCAAGATCTAACAGCTGAGGAAATTCGAGAAGCAATCAAAACTTATCAGAAAGAACATCTATCTTCTAGAGAAGAGTTAGAAGCCATCGCAGAACGATTTGGAATAGAAATCGAGGATCAAACAACTGAAGAGATTCGCAAAGCTATTAGAGAGGCTCGAGAGTCATATTTTACTGAATTGGCAATAGAATTAGATTTAGAATTTAATGATTTATCTATTGAAGAAATTAGAGAAAAAATTAGAGATTATAAAAAATCACAACTGCAATTAACATTAGAAGAATTAATTGTCATTGCAGAGAATCTTGGCATCGATACTGAGGGTCAATCTAAAGAGGAGCTTCTTGAAGCCATTAGAATGAATCATATGACAGAAATTTCTGATCAACTACAAACCATTGCAGAGCTGCTTGGTATTGACATTGAAGGTATGTCTTTAGAAGAAATTCGAGAAGCAATCCAAGAAGTAGAAGATGATTATGATTTCGAATTTTCTGAAGAAAGATTAATTAACTTTGCTGAATTTTTAGGAATTGACACGGAAGGCAAATCAAACGATGAAATCCGTGAAGAAATTAGGCAGTATTTTGAAGATGAAATCGATGAAGATGAAAATGATGAAGATGAAGAAGACAATCACTTATATGGATGGCAGAAAAAAGCTATAAATCTAGGTATTGATATTGAAGGGCTATCTAAAGAAGAAATTTTTGAAGCGATTGATGAGTTAAAATCAGAAAATAGTCAACTAAGTGAAGGTTGGATCAAAAAAGCTGTAGCTAATGACATTGATTATGAAGATAAAACAAAAGACGAAATCAAAAGTGAAATCAAAAAAGATAAAGAAAATAACGGTAACGGACATGGAAAAGATAAAGATAAGGATAAAGGAAAAGACAGAGATTAATATTTGAAAATTTCTGAAGGAGGGTTTCCCCTCCTTTTTTCCTGTTACTTGAGCTATTGTTAAGATTTTATTTATTAATAAACTACATCAATTGTTTTAATAAGATCACTATAAGAACCGAACCTAATATCACAAATAATATGTTTAATCTTAGTAAAACAAGACACGCAGCTGTAATACCTCCAATTATACCAATCCAAGGCTCACCTTCCTCAATAGTTAAAATACCAGGAAATAAAAGTGCTCCTAATGCAGCGTAAGGAATATAACTCAACCATGACTTTACCCAATTAGGCATTATGAAACGATCAACAATCCATACAGGTAAATAACGTGGAAGCATTGTTGCAAGAGACATCCCTAGAATAATTAATAAAATAGAGTCAATCATGTTGTTTCTCCCCTTTAAAAATGAAAACCCCAACCAAACTAACTAATAAAGTGGCTAACAACATAGACCAGCCACTGCTGATTAATAACCATCCACTAAAAATCCCATTTATCAACATGCTAATAACAGCCAGTAAACCATATTTCCATGCCGTTCTCACTGCAGGTATGAGCAAACCAATAAATAATGCATAAAGTGCTATAGACATACTTTCACTAATGTTAGATGGTATAATTGTTGAAAGCAAGGCTCCTAATAATGTGCCTACGATCCAGGATACATAGGAAGTCAGAAATAATCCAACCAAAAAATAAACATTAGGTCTATTATTATTTATAGAGGCAACTGCAAATGTTTCATCAGTGATACCTATAGCTAAAAATGTTTTCCACCGTTTAGGTGCCTCATTAAATAGCTGATTCAGAGATAAACTCATGACAAAGAATCGAAAGTTAATGATAAAAGTAGCTAGTATAATTTCAAAAAACCCTGATCCTGTGGCATACATATTCAACATCATAAACTGACTAGCTCCTCCATAAACAATACTCGACATGAGTACCGAATGAAATAATGATATACCTGTTTCTTGTGCGATAATACCAAAGGCAATACCAACTGGTAAAAAACCTATGACTAAGGGTAAGGCAGCAAAAGCTCCTTTTGTAAATGAATGATTGTTCATCTATGATCTCTCCCTTATATATATTATAATATACTTAAGATTAATTATAATATATCTATTTGGTTTAGGATAACACTTTTTAGTTGAATTGTATATGAAAATTTATTAAGATTTATTTTAAAATAATTAAAATATATAATGAATTTAATGTAATAGAAAAATGGAGGTAAGTATGAATTCTGAAAATCTTTGGGATGAAGAACAGGTAGGAAAACGAGTAGGTACAAAGTTAAGAAATTTAAGATCTATGAAAGGACTAAGCATTGAGGGATTGGCCAATCATATTGGAGTTAGCAAATTAACTTTAGGTAAAATAGAAAGAGGGGAAGCAAATCCCACATTGTCAGTGCTTTGGAAAATTGCAAGTGGCTTATCCGTCCCTTTAACAAGTTTATTCTCAGTTGAATCGGATGTTATTATCTCTCGCAAAAAGGAAGGTATCCAATTCAACAGCTCTGACAAAGTATTTATAGTTGAACATATGTTTAATAATAATTCTCAGTCTTTTGAGTTGTTTAGAGGATATTTACAACCCTTTAGTGAATATGAGTCTGAAGCTCATCCTTCAGGTGTAGTTGAATATGTGACAGTTATGTCTGGCATATTAAAAGTTGAAGTAAGGGGAAATACCTATGTATTACAGGAACATGATTCGATTTGTTTTAAAGCAGATAATGCACATAAATATATAAATCCAAGCTCAGAGTTAGCCGAACTTCATTTTACAATCAATTACCAAAACATAACGTAATACAAAATTCAACAGTTGAAGATGGTTTATAAAACAATGAAAGTAGCAACAAGGTATCCATCCTTGTCACTACTTTCATTTTAGGGTTTGTCATTAAAATACCCCCTATACGTATTGTTTAACTTCAAGACATAAGCTTGTGTATTAACAATAATATAGGGGAAATGATTTTTTCTATTTATTTTCACAATTCAAATTTAAATGTTCTTACTCTCCTTCAGTAACATCTTTCACAATTTGTAGTACTAGCTCAGCACTTTTCACCAACTCTTCAATTGGCATTTGTTCAGCAGTTGTATGAATATGCTCATATCCCACAGATAAGTTCACTGTAGGTACATTCATTCCATTAAAGATGTTTGCGTCACTTGCTCCACCTGAATGTGTTGTTTTTGATTCACGTCCAATTTTCTCCGCTGATTTCATAGCTAATTTAACTAATGGTGCTGTTTCATCAAAGAAAAATCCTGGGAGTTCTTCTGTTTCAAATTCAACCTTAGCACCAAATTCCTCTGCAGTAGAGTAAAAAGCTTCTCTCATTTCATTCACTTGGTTAACCATTTTTTCTTTCACAAGACTTCTTGCTTCAGCAACAATAACAACCTTATCGCTTACTACATTACGAGGTCCACGACCATCAAAGCTTCCAATATTTGCTGATGTTTCAGGATCAATTCTACCTAATTTCATTCTTGAAATGGCTTTACTTGCAACTTGTATAGCACTAATTCCTTTTTCAGGACTAACCCCAGCATGAGCAGTTTTCCCTTTGATCACAACGTCTACATGAGTTTGGAATGGTGCAGCCACACATATTTCACCAACTTTGCCGTCAGAATCTAAAGCATAACCAAAACTTGCATCCAAATGTTTTGGATCAAATACACATGCTCCTACAAGTCCTGCTTCTTCACCAACCGTAATTACAAATTGAATTTTACCATGTGGTATATTTTCCTCTTTAAGAACACGAATCACTTCAAACATCACAGCAATACCGGTTTTATCGTCGCTACCTAAAATCGTTGTACCATCAGAACGAATATAACCATCATCATCAATCTGAGGTTTGATTCCCTTCCCTGGCGCTACAGTGTCCATATGACATGTAAAATAAATGGGAGTTACGTCTCCCCTTCCTTCTGTAGCTTCTAAGGTTGCAACTAAATTTCCAGCTCCATGTTCTGTTTTTTCCTCTGCATCATCCTCAAAAACAGAAAGTCCCAATTGGGTGAACTTTTCTTTTAAAACAATGGATATTTCCTTTTCAAATGTTGTTTCACTATCCACTTGCACTAACTCTATAAACTCATCCACTAAACGTTTTTCTTGTATCAAAACTCTTCCCTCCGATATGTATTATAAGTTACAATATAATTATACAGCTTGGCTCACTTATGATGGCCATTATAGTACTATTTTAGTATGACTAAAAGGAGATGTAAATGTATGGGCAAAAATAAATTATGGTTTAAAATAGTTATTTATGTAATGATAGCGTCTATGTTACTGTCTGTAGTTGTAACTGGTGTTTCTTTATTAGGCATTTAACAAAATCTATATAAACATAACTATAGATAATCACTTCATTAACTTGTTAATGTTAGGAAAATGTTGGTATAAAATTGATTAATTTATATTTTAAAAATGTCGGCCAAAAAAAGGGTATCTGCTTATTCTTTAAGTTGAGATACCCTTTTATATTCTTATTTTAATATAGTTTCGTCCCAAGTCCAAAAGATTCAATATTTTCTTTCACTCTTTGCAAGAACCTGCCACAAATGACACCATCAAGAATTCGATGATCAAGAGATAGGCACATGTTAACCATTGAACGAACAGCAATCATATCATCGATGACTACTGGTTTCTTTACAATCGACTCAAAGGATAAGTTTGCTGCTTGCGGATAACTAATAATCGGATTCGATAAAATAGAGCCAAAAGATCCTGTATTATTTAAAGTAAAAGTGCCACCTTGCATATCATCTAATGTTAACTTCCCTGCTTTTGTTTTTTTCGTTATTGAATCAATATCTTTAGCTATTCCAGCAATCGTTTTATGATCAGCATGTTTAATAACTGGAACATAAACTGAATCCTCAGTACCAACAGCCAATGAAATATTAATGTCTTTTTTAACAATAATTTTGTTCACTGCCCAAGTAGAATTTAATATAGGATAATCTTTTATTGCATTCACTACCGCTTTAATAATAAAAGCTAAGTAGGTTAAGTTAACCCCTTCTTTTTGGAAAAATTCCTGTTTTACTTTATTTCTTAAATTCACTAAATTTGTAACATCCACCTCAACCATTGTCCAGGCATGAGGGATCTCAGTTACACTTTGTCTCATATTTGAAGCTATAGCACTTCTAACAGGAGTTACATCAATAAAGTACTCATTATCTGCTTCTTTTTGATTGCTTTCAACCGATGGTTTTGGAGGAGCTGATAAATGAAGTCCCTTTGTCCCAACAGCTTCTACTTTTTTCTTTTCAGGTACAACCGCAGCCTGAGAAGAGATGGACACCATTGGTTCCTCAGAGTCATTTTCGATATAATTTAATACATCTTTTCTAGTAATTCTTCCACCAATCCCTGTTCCATGGACTAGGTTTAGATCCACATGGTTCTCCGCTGCGATTCTTTGCACCGCAGGTGAATATCTATTTCTCATGCTTTGATCAGAATCTGATGTAACATTTTTCATCGCATTACTTTCTGCTTGTTGAGTCTCTGAGACTTCTTGAACATTAGAGACGCTTTCATCTTGCTTTATTTTAATATTACAAATGACTGTACCTACGTCAACAGTTGCGCCTTCTTCTATGAAAATCTCTTGTAAAACACCTTCGACAGTACTAGGTAATTCAGCTGTCACTTTTTCTGTCATTATTTCACATAAAGGTTCAAATTCTTCAATAAAATCACCAGGGCTTTTTAACCATTTTACGATTGTTGCAGAAACCACGCTCTCTGCAAGCTGTGGCATTGTGATTTCTTGAATCATAGGAATAATACCTCATTTCTTTTAAAATAATGCTAATTCTTTTATGGCGTCCTTTACTTTTTCTGTGCTTAACATATAATACTTCTCTAAAGTAGGACTGAAAGGCATAGCTGGCACATCATAACCACATAATCTCTTTATAGGAGCATCAAGTTCAAATAATAATTCTTCAGAGATAATAGCAGATACTTCTGCACCAACACCACCAGTTTTATTGTCCTCATGAATGATAAGAGCTTTACCTGTTTTTGCAGTTGCTTCCAATATAGCTTCAACATCTAAAGGTTGAAGTGTTCTCAAATCTAATATGTGTGCACTAATTCCTTCTTGCTCTAGTTGCTGGGCTGCCTCTAGTGCGAAATGTACGGTTAAACCATAAGTAATAACTGTGACGTCAGTACCTTCTTTTTTTATATCTGCTTTCCCAATCGGAACTACAAAATCATCATCAGGTACTTGTGAAATGATGGATTGATAACATTTTTTATGTTCGAAATAAATAACTGGGTCTGGATCACGTATTGCTGACTTCAACAATCCTTTCGCATCATATGGAGTCGATGGGACAACAATTTTCAACCCAGGTGTTCCAAAAAAGATTGATTCAGGACATTGAGAATGATATAAAGCTCCAAAAATCCCTCCGCCAATAGGAGCTCTAATCACTACTGGACAATCCCAATCATTATTAGATCGATATCGAATTTTAGCCGCTTCACTTATAATTTGGTTCGTTGCTGGCAGCATAAAATCGGAATATTGCATTTCTGCAATTGGACGCATGCCATACATTGCAGCACCAATGGCAACACCCGCAATAGCTGACTCAGCTAGGGGAGTATCCAATGCCCTGCTTTCTCCAAACTCTTCTATAAGTCCTTTTGTTGCCGTGAAAACTCCACCTTTAACCCCAACATCCTCACCAAGCACAAATACGTTGTCATCTCTGCGCATTTCCTCTGACATCGCTGTCCGTATGGCATCAAGGTAACTTAATTCAGTCACTTCGTTCCGCCTCCTTCGTCTGCATATACATGCGTTAGTGCTTCTTCAGGTTTTGGATAAGGAGCTTGTTCAGCATACTTTGTCGCTTCTTTCATTTCTTCTTTTATTTTTTCCAACAATTGTTGATCTTGTTCTTCGCTCCACAAACCACAATCTATTAAATATTGTTTAAACTTTGGTAATCCATCTGCTTGTCTATGTGCCTCTACTTCTTCCTTTGTACGATAGATCATATCATTATCTGAAGTAGAGTGTGGCGACAATCGATAAGTAACTGCTTCGATAAGTGTTGGTCCCTCACCTTTAATCGCTCGTTCACGAGCTTCTTTTACAACTTTATACACTTCAAGGGGATCATTACCATCAACTTTTATTCCTGGAAAACCATATCCAAGAGCTCGATCCGCTATACTTTCACAGGCCACCTGTTTTTCAAACGGAATAGAAATTGCATACTGATTATTTTCACACATAAAAATGACAGGTAACTTATTAACACCTGCAAAATTACAACCCTCATGGAAATCTCCCTGATTACTGGAACCCTCGCCAAATGAAACATATGAAACAAAGTCCTTTTTTTTCATTTTTGATGCAAGCGCAAATCCTACTGCATGTGGTACTTGTGTTGTTACAGGACTTGAACCAGTAACAATATGATGCTTTTTATGACCAAAATGACCTGGCATCTGTCTACCGCCACTATTCGGATCTTCCGCTTTAGCAAATAGTGACAGAAACAGTTCTTTAAGTGTCATTCCAGCAGCTAACACAAATCCGTAATCACGATAATAAGGAAGAAAATAATCCTTTTGTTTTTCTAGTGCAAAGGCTGCTGCAACTTGAGTTATTTCATGTCCTATACCTGAGACGTGAAAATTAATTTTCCCTGCTCTCTGCAATAACAAAGCTCGCTCATCATATTTCCTTGCTAATACCATTAAGGAATACATCTCTATAAAGTGTTGATCTGTTAAGCCAAGCTTTTCATGTTTGTTTAATTGACCTACTGAATTCATCATGGAGAAAACCTCCTCCTTAAATAATTATAATGAGAACTTAATATCAGGTCTTAATACTTAACTCTAGTATCATTATATCAGTTTTATATTTAGATGCCAATTGCATTTCCATCCACTCCAAGCATAGCTTCTCCCAGAGCTTCAGATAAAGTAGGGTGAGCATGTATAGTTTGTCCTACTTCCCAAGGTGTAGCATCTAATACTAACGCTAGCCCTGCTTCTGATATATAATCTGTTACGTGAGGACCAATCATATGCACACCTAAAATATCATTGGATTCTCTATCTGCGATGACTTTTACGAAACCATCATTACTGCCGTATACTAATGCTTTTCCAATTGCTTTAAATGAAATCGAAGCTGTTTTCACATCAAAACCTTTTTCTTTGGCCTGTTGCTCTGTCCAACCTACACTGGCAACTTCAGGACGAGTATATACACAGCGTGGAATATTTTGGAACAACATTGGATGAACCTCATGTCCTGCTGCATGTTCGACAGCTAAAATCCCTTCATGACTCGCCACGTGTGCAAGCTGCAATCCTCCTATTACATCTCCAATCGCATAGATATGAGACTCATTTGTTTGTAAGTATTGATTGACTTTAATAAACCCTTTTTCTACTTTAATATCCGTATTTTCAAGCCCCAAATTTTCTACATTTGCTTGTCTCCCAACAGATAAAAGCATTTTTTCAGCCATTAAATCTATTTCGGTATCCTTTTGTTTCACTTTCATTTTAACCATTCCATCTTCTGTTTCAACACTATCTGTAAGTAACATTGCATTTTTTATAATCTTTATTTTTCTCTTTTTAAATATACGTTCTAATTCTTTGGAAATCTGTTCATCTTCCGTTGGAATGATGTTTTTTTCAGTTTCAACAATCGTTACTTCTACTCCAAAATCATGAAGTAGAGAAGCCCACTCAACACCAATCACACCACCGCCAACAATAATGATCGATTTAGGTAACTCATTCAACTCTAAAGCCTCATCACTAGTTAAAATAAACTTTCCATCAACATTTAGGTTTGGTAAAACTCGTGGGCGTGAGCCTGTTGCAATAATTAAATTTTTAGGTACAAGTGTTTTATTATTTTCTTCAATCTCTGACTCAATAGCAATCGCACCACTTCTAGGTGAAAAAATGGAGGGTCCTATCACACGTCCATTTCCATAAAATACATCTATTTTATTTTTTTTCATTAGAAACTCTATGCCTTTATGTAGTTGATTTACTATTTTGTTTTTTCTGTTTTGGACTTTTTCAAAATGCAGTTGAATTGAAGATGCACTTATCCCATATTCTTCACTGTTATTCATAGTTGCATATACTTCAGCACTGCGGAGAAATGATTTGCTTGGAATACACCCTTTATGCAAACATGTCCCTCCTAATTTTTCGCGTTCTACTATAGCAACGGTTTTGCCTAATTGTGCAGCCTTAATAGCAGCTACATACCCACCTGTACCACCGCCAAGTACAACAACATCATAATTTAAAGTGCTCACAATCAATATACCCCCTATGTTTTATAAAATTCAATCGACTCTATTGTAACTTTTTCAACATAAGAAATATAGTTAAAAATTTAATATTTTATGTTTAAGGGAAATTCACATGCAATGTTACTTAATATATGATATGATTTGTTTCGTAACAAAATAACTATTTACTGATATGATGTCAATTTGAAAGAGGCACGAAAAATGAAATTAATGATCTCTCGTTTTATAGCTATTTTACTATTAGTGATTCCCGGATTTTTAGCCACATATGGTTTTTTAGAAATAAAAAATTCAATATATGATTATATCGTGACAGTCGGAAATACAGAAGTTGAGAATCAAATCCAATGGGGAAAACTAATGATTGGAATTCTCTGTTTTTCTATAGGCGTTGGATTCATAGGTGGTTGGATTTTTTTCAGAGATCAGAAACGAAACTATGTAGCACCTAGATTCAAACAAAAAAAAGAATAATAGATAAGAAAATGACAATTCCGGCACAAGTTCATCCTTGAACTTGGAAACTTCATCGAAAATGTCTCTTCATTTTCGGGGCGAGATTTGGGCCCCGCAAAAGTACCAGGTATACGCCACGAAGCTTTTCATCACTTTTGTGGGTATATATTACACTCTCCCCCACTGATCAATCCAATGAATAAAGGGTTTAGTTTGAATCCATTGAGTAATGGAACTTTGTTCTGAAATCCAGTGCATATAAACTAACAATATAAAAACGGAAATTTGAGTCCACCATGGCGTCATTATAATGAAACAAAACCCTAACACAAACCCTAATAAATTAGATCCAGAATCACCAAGCATAACTTTTCCCTGAATATCTTTTGGCAACAATAATAATACAGCAATTACTACAGGGAGCAGATAAATAAAGATATTTAATAAGCTGCTAATCAAAAATATTACACTTGATAATAACAAAAAGAACTTTATCGCTCTTCCAGGTCTTAGATCCAACAAATTAACCCCGTTAGTCATTAAAGTAAGAATGAAAAACTGAAGCACTTCTAATAATGGATGGTGTTCTAAAATAATTAAAACCCAAACAGTAAGTACCCCTGTTGATAAAGCCTTGAGTAAACCTGTAGTTAACCTCCTTTCCTTCATGAGTTTCATTAAATGCCCTTTAAAACCCTTTACTTCAGAATCACCTACTTGGTCATCTAGCCATCCCACAATAAATAAAATTGTCAATATGACAATGTATTCACGAAGTAAGGTTTGCTTTATTTCGTATGTTGGGATGATCCATTGAAAAGAGGAGTAATATATGATGAGAAATAACCACAAATACATACCTAAACCGATTGGAATTTCTTGTTGAAGATAATTTTTTGCAACAATATGATGGTTTACTAAATATTTTATGACAACCTGTAAGAGAAGAACTCCGATACACATCATCATAATAGTAAAAAACACCACTTGTGTTAACATACAGGGTCACGCCATTTGTGATATAAGGTTCTTGAGACTGATATAAATTGTTTACCTCTATGTTTAAACCCTGCCCAATCTCTACCAGTTTCTCGATGTTTATATGCGATATCTACCTCGCATAATTGAAAACCTTTTTTAACCGCATCTATCGTTAAACCTACCTCAATCCCAAACCCATCAGACAAAGATATCGACTCCAACAAACTTTTCCGCATCGCCCTTTGACCGGACAAAGGTGCTGCTGTTTTATAACCACTTAACCAATATATCCCATTGACCGCTAGTTTTTTAACAAATCCAAATCCTGCTTTTTTATTTACCTTTGGGAAACGTGCGATCGCCATGTCCATTTCAGCGTTAATAATCGGTGCTACTAACTTTGAAGTCAAAGATGCTGTTTTACCTAAATCAGCATCTAAAAACACAATAATTTCATTTTTCGCTTTTCTCCATCCGTAATCTAATGATGCACCTTTTCCTAAATTTTTAGGATGTCTTATGATTAAGTCCGCCCATTTTTCAGCCTGTTCAAAAGTATGATCTTCACTTCCATCATCTACAACGATGATCTCATTCCATTTATCTTTTCCTTCACAATTTCTTAGATCATGTAAAGAAAGTAAAGTATCTGCTATATTGTCGGCTTCATTCCAAGCTGGGATAATTATAGACACCGATGGCTGCATGTGTTTCTTCCTCCATTATTTTTTTAATATACATCATGAAATTAACAATTTTCTGGGGCTCATCAAAAGGTAATACATTAGAACTAACTTGAATGATAATAGGGTTTGATTGTTTATTTAACGAATTCCAATCTTTCATTTGATTAGTTATCAATTCAAATTGTTGTTCTTCAGAAACCATAATAAGATCTGGTGTTTCCTTCATAGGGGCCTCAAGCCACTCGCCACCCACTGATTGAATTGCAAAAGCGAGCATATCTTTATTGACATCTTCAGAGCTCATCCACATCATTTTTTTATGTTGAAAAATAGGGATCGTTTTTTGATTCAACAGTTGTAACGAACCAACTTGTTTTTGTAGTTCTTGGTTGATAGACAACTGTGATTCATACTTCTCCATAAATCTTTCAGCTATGCTTTCTTCTGTATGATGAATCCATTGTTGACCTAATGTACTGCCAATCAATATTCCAATTCCTAAAGCAAGGAAAATGGAAATGATCGTAATAATATAATATCGACTTGAAACCATTCATTACACCACCTAGAAAACGGATAGTTTAATATAAATCCAGAACATATGAACAATGTCTCTAACTCCAGGATGAACATATGCCATAATTACAATAGGGAAAAGTGCTGCTAATGGAAGAGGCCACATACTTCTGAATTTTACATTTCGTTGATATAACTTGCTTACACCCTTTGCATCAATTAATTTGTCACCTATTTTCATTCTGACAAGTAAAGTACTGGACATTCCCTTTCTCCCTTTTTCTAAAAAATCAATCATATGTGAATGTGCACCCAACGTTATGATCATTTCAGCCTTCTTCTCATAAGCTAACAACATGGCTATATCTTCACTAGTTCCTGCTGCTGAAATCTTTTTTGCTTCTAATCCTAGAGATTGAATTCTTTCAAGCCCAGGAGCATTCCCATTAGGATAAGCATGAACGATAATTTCTGATCCAGATAAAAGAGCATGATTTGAGATGCTATCCATATCACCAATGACAAGATGAGGGTGATAACCATGCTCCAACAAAGCATCAGCCCCACCGTCAACTCCAATCAATACAGGTTTCATATCTTCTACAAAATCTTTAATTGCTAGAAGATCGTTTCTGTAGTCTTTTCCCCTAACTACAATAACCACAGGTCTATTTTTAACTGATGTTTTCAACTTTGGGATTTTCAGAGGTTGAACTACAAAACCCTTCTCTTTCTGAGCATACTGTAGTGTGTTGTCAATAAAACTATTTAAATTACTTGGCAAATTTTTATAACTGATTTGAATTAATTGTTCATACTTGTCTTCAGTAAACATAACAAAAGGAATTTGAATACCCTTAACAAGAATGTGAGATGAATTAATTTTTACGAATTGATTGTCTGAAAATTTCTCAAAAAAAACGTTGTCTATTTCTAAAATGGGTATACCGGCATTTAATAAAATAAGCGGACCTTTTGTTGGATAACTGCCAGTCATTGTTTCACCAGCATTAATAACCGCTTTCACTTTACATCGAACTATGTCCCTTGCTGCAATTTCATCAATATCTTGATGTTTAATAACTGCGATTTGTTTAGGTTTAATGGTCATGAGCAGATGTTTTGTAATTTCATCAACTTGAACAGTACCTTGTAGAGAGAGGAAGTCCTTCTTGTTTAGTTGGTTCCATAGCTTCACTTTAAAACACTCCTCATTTATCTCTGTTCCAAGTTTTATTATTTAATAATGGGGTGAAATTTATACACACCATTTTATCCAAAACAAAAAAGAGCACAAAAAAACCGTAATACATGTATCACGGATTTTTTGTGCTCTTTTTTGTATTATTTAATTCATTACTGTACTATAATTGTGGAAGCCATTGTTTCATGTCCTTCCCCACAAAGGATACTACACACAACAGTGTAAGTTCCAGCTTCATCAAAAGTAACTTCAACAGGTTCTTCACCAGGTAACAATTCAATTCCTAGCCCCTCGATTTTAACTTGGTGTTTTCCTTCATTTGGTAAATTTTTCATAGACAACTTTAATGTTTGGCCCTTTTCAACGATATATTCTTCTTCATCGAAACTCCAGTTTTTTGCTTTAAAGACTAAAGCATTTTCTTCTTCAACTTCTTCTCCAGTTTCATGTTGTCCGATAGCATCGAATGTAACAACAATTCCTAACACACTAGCTATGACAAACAGTGAAACCATGATCCACTTGTGCATTTCTGAATCCCCCTAAAATTTTGATCTATATTATTATTTTACATATTGTATTATCTTAAACAAATCCCTTTTATGTCAACACTGTGAATTAAATATGAATTTTTTATGAACAAAAATAAACCATCTCATTTTGTTTAAAAAGACGATTTATTTTTTAAATTCATTATTTGCTTTTTAAACTAACAACTTGCGCTAGGAGAAATAATTAAACATGATTCTACTTTTCGTTTTTGAATTAAAGTTAAATCCAACAGGATAACCATTTTTTCCCTAATGACACAAAATGATTTTTCTGTTTTAGGACCATAGGATAATGGCACCTGATTTCTGAACAAATCCTTTTCGTTAAATGTAACATTATCTATACAACATTCAACAGGTTCATTATAAGGTTCAGAAATGGTTTGATTAAACTCTTGAAACTTACGACCATGAAAATCCATGGTGCCTTTTTCCGTATGCGACATGCTAACATTTGAATCCTCAACTGGAACTACACAATGAAATGGAACATTTACTGTACAGTGCCTAATCCCACCACAAACTCCATCATCATGTGCATAGTCTACAGTAGAATATCTAATGTTTTTTCTAACATAGCCGCCTAAAAAAACTTTCCCATTCACTACACCACAATCACATTTTGACGAACTGATATTTACTGAGACAAATTCACATTGTTCAAGAACAACTTTCTTATCAATATCCTTTATATCAATTGCTGGAGTATCCAACTCTATATCTGCCTCTAAATCAATTTGCAAGCTCAATTCTCCTACAACGACATCCACTTTTATTTTATCAGGGCATAAAGATTGAGATTGAGAAGTACAATCACATAAAATTGGGGTTACTTTGGCACCCATATCTTCTTCTCCTTCCATAATTAAATAGTGGTACTAAGATATTGTATTCTGAAGATAATAAATTGATTGGTTGTTTGCCATGGAATTAAAAATAAATTAAAAAATAGGCTATAGTATAATTAGGTATAATTTCACAATAAAAGTCCATAAAGAAACCGTTATTTATCGGATTTAAAAATCAAATAAATAACGGTTTCTATAATTTATTTCTCATTCTTTTCAAGAAACTTTATGTTCAATCCTTAGCTTATCCGCCACCATTGCGATAAATTCACTATTCGTAGGTTTAGACTTGCTGATATTCACTGTGTAACCGAATAGAAGGCTGATGGAGTCTATATTACCTCTTGTCCATGCTACTTCAATTGCATGTCTTATAGCACGTTCTACACGGCTTGGTGTTGTTTTATATTTTTCTGCTATTGCAGGGTATAATGTTTTAGTTATTGAACCTAATATCTCTATGTTTTTATATACCATTGTGATCGCTTCACGTAAATATTGATACCCTTTAATGTGAGCTGGTACACCAATTTCATGAATAATGGAAGTGATATTGGCATCCAGATTTTTCGTTTTTGCAATAGGAACAATATTTTGTTTTGAAGAAGATGATAGTGAACTTCGAGATGAAACAACAGATGAATGATTGACTAATTGTCTAATTCGATTTGATAACACATCAAAATCAAATGGCTTTAATATGTAGTAAGAAGCACCTAGTTGAACTGCTTTTTGTGTAATATTCTCTTGCCCAAAAGCGGTGAGCATTATGATTTTTGGTTGTGGTGATATATTTAATTCTCGAAGTTTCTCTAATACCCCTAAACCGTCTAAATGAGGCATTATGATATCAACGATAAGAACATCCGGAGTTTTTCCTTGTTCAATTAAGTCGATAACTTCTTCACCATGAAACGCAATCCCCATCACTTCCATATCTTCCTGTTCAGAAATATATTCTGAAAGTAAATTTGTAAATTCTCTGTTGTCATCTGCTAATAACACTTGAATTTTTTGTTGCACGAAAGATCCTCCTCAAAAGAAATATTTGCCATAACTATCATTTCGACATGACAAATCAAATTCCTTCTGTCGAAAAAAATTTTTTTGTTGGAAATATAGAACAAAAATCTGATAAAACTCACTTTTTTGATGATATCATCGAATTTCTTTTTTAATCTTTAAAAAATGCGCCCTTTAAGGGCGCTAACTTTTGAGATAAATCATCTTTAATTTATGCTTTTAAATGCTTCTTATTTTATTCAATAGTACTAAGCAGCAGAACCTTCATTATTTTTGTTTATATTTTCCATAATATCTGCATCTTTTAACATCCATTCAATAAAACACCCATACCCAGAGGTTGGATCATTTACAAAAACGTGAGTAACAGCACCTACAATTTTCCCATCTTGAATAATTGGACTACCACTCATTCCTTGTACAATCCCACCTGTTTTTTCAATTAAACGTGGATCGGTAATTTTAATGATCATTCCTTTTGTAGCTGGTGCATTTTGTTCAGCAATATGTTTGATTTCAATATCAAATGCTTCAACTTTTTGACCATCTACAACGGTTAAAATTTGAGCAGGTCCTTTTTTTATTTCTTCAGCAAATGCTACAGGCAGTGCTTTTTTAATTTTACCGTGATCGGGCAACTCACCCATATTTCCAAAGATTCCAAATGGTGTGTTTTTAATAATATCTCCTAATACTTTACCTTGATTTGATAATATAGCTCTTTTTTCACCTGGTATACCGTTTTTACTTTTAGAAATCGATGTGACTTTAGAGTGTACAATTTCGCCTTCACCTACAACGATTGGAGTATTTGTATCCATATCTGTAATCGTATGTCCTAATGCTCCATATTTTTTTAAATCAGAGGAATAAAATGTAAGGGTTCCTACACCCGCAGCTGAATCACGAATGTATAGTCCTAATCGATATTTATTATCCTCTACATCAAAAACAGGTTTTAACTTTACATTAAGTTCTTTTCCGTTTCTTAATAAAGTTAAATTTATTGCTTGTCCTTTTTTGCCAGCATCATTCACAAAATCAGAAACTTTACTTACTTTAGTAATTTTTTGTTGATTGATTTCGGTTATTAAATCTCCTAATTTTACCTTTGCTTTTTCTCCTGGAGAAATTTTATTCTCCTCAGATGATGATACGAGGTGGTGTCCTACAACTAAAACCCCATCAGATTTCAACTTTACCCCAATTGTTTGTCCGCCTGGAATAACCTTTAAATCAGGCATAATATTTACACTTACTTTTTTAAAAGGGATCTTACCAAATAATTTCAACTGCATTTCAGTGTGTCCAATCTCATTTGACTGTATGGAAATGGGTTCATTTAAATCCAACTGAAACGAAGGTTTAGATTGCCCATTAACTTTTAAAACAGTTGGGTCTTGAACAGTGAGCTGAGCATGAACAGGCATCGTAAAATCCAGCTGCTTTCCTTGACCAGAAAATAACCTTAATTCAGTCGGAAATGATGCATAACTTTGAAATGGAGAAGATAAACCAAAGATACAAATGAAGAAAACGAGCAGAAGTCCAATCAATCTTTTTACGAACAAAAAATCACACTCCCTTATCCTCCTTCGCTTGACGAATAGGGTATCGCCAATTGCGTACCTATAAGTTATCCTCCACGCCGTTCTTTTATAATTGTAAATGATTCCTCTGTTCCTTTTTCTTATCGGCCATGACAAGCATTTCTTTGGCATGATGTTCCGTTGTTTTTGTCACTTCAACACCACCAAGCATTCGTGCCATTTCATTAATTCGATGTTCTTCATGTAAATGACTTACATGGGTAAAGGTTCTATCGTTTTCAATGGACTTACGAATTAGATAATGTGCATCTGCCATACAGGCAACTTGTGGTAAATGAGTAATGGAAAACACCTGACATTCCTTTGACAACATTGACATTTTTTCTGCTATTGCTTGAGCAGCCCGTCCACTTACTCCTGTATCTACTTCATCAAATATTAATACTGGTATCCGATCCATTTTAGAAAAAATGGTTTTTAAAGCAAGCATAATACGAGACATTTCTCCACCAGAAGCTATTTTATGTAGTGGTCTTAATGGTTCTCCTGGATTTGGTGAAATCATAAACTCAATATGATCCCATCCTTCTTTAGTAAAATGACTCATATCATTAGACATATGTACATCAAACTTGGTCTTCTCCATCTGTAAATCACATAGTTCTAATTCAATTTTTTTTGACAATTGATTTGATATTTTTCTTCTTTTGTCTGACAATTGTTTAGCTGATTTCCTCAACTCATTTAAAATAATTTCTTTTTCTTCTTCGAGCTCCTGAATTTTAACATCTTTATTTTCCATTTGCTCAAGATCAGATTTTATTTTCTCCACATAATTCAAAATTTCTTCGAGATTTTCTCCATACTTCCTTTTTAGGGATGCTATCAAAGCAAGTCTTTGTTCAATTTCATCAAGACGAGACGGGTTAAACTCTATATTTTCCCGATATTCCCTTAAACCAAATGATGAATCCTCAATCTGATAATATGCAGATTGTATTTGTTCTAATAAAGGTTGTAACACTTTCTGATCATAGTGAGATATATGCTCAATATTTGAAACAGCTTTTCCTATAGAATCTAATGTTTGTTCTGTTCCAAATAGGAGCTGATATGCTTTATTTATTCCATCATACATTTTCTCTGCATTAGCTAGTTTGTGCTTTTCTACAGTTAAAAATTCATCTTCTCCCATTTTTAACTGTGCTTTTTCAATTTCGTCAATTTGAAAAGAATATAGATCTTTCATTTGTAAAAGTTGCTTGTCCGATTCTTCTAGTTGTCTCAAATCAGTTTGAACCATTGTGTATCTCTTATAGATAGATTGATATTTAGTTTTTAAATTCTTAATTTTTTCATCACCAAATAAATCCAACCACAATAAATGTTGATCAACATTTAATAATGATTGGTGTTCATGCTGCCCGTGGATATTGATTAAACATTCCCCTATTTCACGTAACATAGATAAATTGACTAATACGCCGTTTACTCTTGATGTACTTTTTCCTTGAGTTGTAATTTCCCTTCGAATGATTAAGTTTTCAGTTTCATCAATTTCTATTCCAAATTTTATAAGTACATTTATTACTGGATGATCTTTCTCCAAGTGAAATAAACATTCAATCTCTGCTTTTTGAGATCCATGTCTAACAAATTCAGATGATCCTCTACCACCAATAATCAAACTTAATGCATCAATAATCATTGATTTTCCAGCACCTGTTTCACCTGTGAAAACATGGAATCCATTTAGAAATTGGATGTTTGCTTCTTCTATTATAGCCAAGTTACGAATAGAGCATTCAATTAGCATAATTATCTACTTTGTCAAAACGAATATATCAACGAATAGAAACTTAGGATGATTGTTAAAAGAAATAAAGTATTTTAGATTCATATTAAAATCAGTTTTGACAAACTTACCTCCCATCTTGTTCTGTTATCTAATGATACGAACGTTTGTTTGAATACATTGTACCATACATATGTTCCCTTTAAAAGAACTGATGAGATATAAGTAAGTTATGAATATTACAATATTTGAATATACTGATATTATTTTAAAAATCTACATTTAAGGCAGCATAGCAATAAGTTTATCCTTAACTTCTATACTCTGCTCCTTCGTTCTACAAATAATAAGGATCGTGTCATCTCCACAAATACAGCCAAGTATTTCATTCCATTCTAAATTGTCTAATAAAGAACCGATTGCATTCGCAGTTCCAGGTAGACATTTCATAACTAATAAATTATCTGCAGCATCGATATGAAGAAAATTATCAACTAATGATCTTTTTAATTTATGAATCGGATTAAACTTTTTCTCCACAGGGATTGCATATTTATATCTACCATCGTTTAAAGGAACTTTAATGAGATGAAGCTCCTTAATATCTCTAGATACTGTTGCTTGAGTTACGTTAAAGCCAGCTTCTTTTAAGGAGGATACTAATTCCTCCTGTGTTTCTATGTCATGATTTGTAATTAATTCTCTAATCTTTATCAATCTTTGTCCTTTCATAACTTCCTCCTAAAATTAAGTAAATTTATATTAATTTCACTTGACTTTTTACCACTGGAAAACTACTTTTTTAATGGTATTATTTGATAAGTCTACGTAGATAATACCCTTAATCTTGTCGTATAAGATCGCATAATTAAATAAATGATCTCTAATTGAGCTCCCTGCTTTCCAATTTACATTATGACGATGTTTTGCAAGTATTACAATATAATCTTCATTATCTTTTGTAGCTATATAATCAATATAAAATCGGCTTGAAAGATCTGACCCATCGATATTAATTTGAATAGGTACGACTAGTTTTCCCGCAATTACATCGTAACCATATCTTTCTAGAATGGAAATCGCCTTTCCTTTTGGCTCACTAGCCTCATGAAGTGGGATATTGGATCTCATTGCTGTTTTGAACCATTTCCTGATCAGAAAGAAGAACCAAACTAATACACTAATAACAATGAGTAATAATACCAATAAATCCTTTTCATATGGCATCATATCACCTCGAAATTAATATTCGAGATAAGACATCAATTTCCTGCCATAATTAACAGAATTTCATCCTTGAGATGAAATATATTGGACATCATCAATAATGTAAGCCTTTACATATAATGTGAAATAAAAACCACCTACCGGTGATCTTTAATTCGATAATTCTTTAGCTTGATTAAGAACTTCATCAATTAATTTTGAGAAGTGATCAGATTGCACGATAGTCTTATTCAATTCATTAGAAGTATTCCAACATGCTAAAAATTCTATGTTTCCTTCTCCGCCTTTAATGGGTGAATAAGTTAAACCTTGTAAATATAAACCTAATTGTTGAGCCATTTCTAATACAGTGATTAATACCTCTCTATGAATTTGAGGGTCCTTGATAACTCCTGATTTCCCGACTTTATCACGTCCTGCTTCAAACTGAGGTTTCACAAGTGCTACGATTGTTCCCTTTTCATCTAATATTTCCTTTAATGTTGGTAAAATCAAACGTAATGAAATAAAACTAACATCTATAGAAGCAAAAGTTGGTGTTGGACCTTGTAAGTCCTCTTTTTTAACATATCGAAAATTAGTACGTTCCATTACTTTTACTTGAGAAGATTTACGTAGGGACCAATCAAGTTGATTATAACCTACATCAATCGCATATACGTATGATGCCCCATTTTGCAGTGCGCAATCAGTAAACCCACCCGTTGATGCTCCAATATCTAAAGCTACACTACCTTCCAAGTGGAGATTAAAAGCATGAATTGCTTTTTCAAGTTTTAAACCTCCTCTACTTACGTAGGGGTGCAAATTTCCTTTTATTCGAATTTGGGTAGTATTTCTTGGTATCTTAGTACCTGCTTTTTCAACCCGCTCTTCATTTACAAAAACAAGACCTGCCATAATAGCTGCTTTTGCCTTCTCTCTGCTATCGAAATGTCCTAATTCAGTTAATAAAATATCAATCCGTTCTTTATCTGCTTGCATAATACACCTAGATTCTTAAAGAAGTTAATTGAGATTCTGGTTAAATGTGTCCAGATTCCATATTTGTTGTTGATGGTTATGTGTTTACTTCACTTTTTTGATTACATAGATGTTTTACTTTTTCAATGATGTTTTCAACTGTTAATCCGATTTCCTTACGTTGATATTTGACACTGCCGTGTTCGACAAAATAATCTGGGTAACCCATTTGTTTAATCCTCATATGATAAATTTCTTCTTCTGCATAAAATTCAAGAATAGCACTTCCAAGTCCACCCTTGATGGAACCTTCCTCTAAAGTAATCAATGCTTTATTATCATTTGCCAAGTCTTGAAGCATGGAATGATCTAAAGGTTTCACAAACCGTGCATTGATGACCTCTAATTGGATATTTTCTTTAGCTAATTCATCAGCTGCTTCTTCTGCTAGTTTTACCATAGGTCCTACAGCTAAAACAGAAACTTGATCACCGTCTCTAACTACTTCCCAAGAACCAATCGGCAAAGCTTTTTTCTCTTTATCCATTTCCACACCAAAACCTGATCCTCGTGGATAACGGAATGCAATAGGTCCCTCATTATAATCTATTGCAGTTTTCACCATATGCTGAAGTTCATTCTCATCCTTTGGTACCATAATAACGATATTTGGAATATGATTTAGATAAGCTAAGTCATATGCCCCCTGGTGTGTCTCCCCGTCATCACCGACTAATCCAGCACGGTCAATAGCAAAAACGACATTCAAATTTTGCCTGCATACATCATGAACAAGTTGATCGTACGCTCTTTGTAAAAACGTGGAATATACTGCAAAAACAGGCTTCATACCTAAATCAGCTAATCCCGCACTCATGGTTGTTGCATGCTGTTCTGCAATACCTACATCAATCATTCGGTCAGGAAAATGATGAGCAAATTTATTTAAAGTGGTCCCGCTAGGCATTGCGGCAGTCACTCCTACAATTCGTTCATCTTCTTTAGCTAAATCGATTAAAGCTTTAGAGAATACGTTTGAATAACTAGGTACTGTTTGTGCTTTTTTTTGCTTTTCATCCTGATCAGATTCTAATTTATATGGACCTACCCCATGCCATTTATGAGAATCAATTTCCGCAGGCGAATAACCCTTTCCTTTTACAGTCACAACATGTACAAGAACAGGACCATCAATTTTATCTGCTTGTTTAAAAGCTTGCAATAGCAGTTCAATATTATGTCCATCTATGGGACCTATATAATTAAAGCCCAATTCCTCAAATAAAACACCCGAAACAATTAAATATTTCATACTGTCCTTTAGACGCTCCACAGATTTAGCTAATGTACCGCCTACTTTTGGTATTTTTTTAAGTAATTGTTGAGCTTCTTCTTTCGCTTTTAAATAATGCTTGTCTGCTCGGATTTTGCTTAGATAGTTATGAATCGCTCCTACATTTGGGGCTATAGACATCTCGTTATCATTCAAAACAACAATCATTTTTTTCTTCTCATGCCCTATATGATTTAAAGCCTCTAGAGCCATACCTCCAGTCATTGCACCATCTCCAATTAAAGCAATGACATTGTTCTTTTCTCCTTTTAAATCACGTGCCAAGGCCATACCCATCGCAGCAGATAATGAAGTGCTGCTATGTCCTGCTTCCCAAACATCATGTTCACTTTCAGAACGTTTAATATACCCACATAAACCTTTATATTGTCTAAGTGTATCAAACTCATCTTTCCTGCCTGTTAAAATTTTATGCACATAGGATTGATGACCTACATCAAAGATGAGTTTATCCTTTGGACTTTCAAACAGGTGATGTAATACAAGCGTTAATTCCACCACACCTAAGTTTGGTGCAAGATGACCTCCTGTAAGAGAAAGTTTTTGAATTAAAAACTCTCTTATTTGCTGAGCTAAATCTTCCAGTTCATTTATAGAGATATTTTTTATATCATTGGGATGATTAATTTGATCGAGTTCCACGTTTTTTTCCTCTCTTTCCGTGATTCGACTTATTCTTTTTCCCATTAAAAATAATGATGCCTAACTGATGCTCAAGGAAATAAAATATTTTTCCTACATAAAGAATAAGTTGCGTTGAAAAATGAATCGCAATGGATTTTCCCATTGCCTTTCCTCCGACTGTTAAAGCCGAAACGACTCCAGCAAAAACTACGGTTACCATTGTATGTAAAAGTGGATTCGCATTTGCGCTGCCAATAAGTTTTAAAATAACTAGACCACTTGCTACTCCACTGATAACTCCAGACATATCACCAATCACATCGTTGCAAAAACTAGAAAACCGATCTGCATTTCTTACAATTCGGATTCCTTGTTTGGCCCCTTTTATTTTTTCTGATGCCATGGCATGAAACGGTGTTTCTATTGCAGCAGCTGAGGCTAATCCAATCATATCGAAAAATATACCAATGAGTATAATAATAAAAACGGTTAGCATTCCTAATGCCCACGAAACCCCTTCTAAAATCGCAGTGGCTGCAATTGAAAAAATACAAGCAAATATAAATGTAACAATGGAGATTGCAATACTCCATCTTATTGAACTTCTATATGAAAATTTTTTCATTAATCATTAAAGCTCCCTAAAGAAAGAAAATCACCTATTGGTGACCTTTCGAAGATGTTATCGAAGTAGATTTTATTTCCTCGTAATAAAAATTATCAAATTGTAATAAGAGTGGTAACTTCATGAGTAAACGCTGCGGCTTAGGTCCAGTTGGTTTTCCCATGCAAGACACCTTTTCGTTGCCGTAAAAGGCGGTTTCCCTTTATGCTTACATTGATGTCGTCACCGAACATCTGACTAGATTACCACTTAGTCCACACTATAATCCTCAGAAAGTCTCTTGTAACTGAACAGTCTAGGAGTTTTCCTCAACAACCATAATTCATTTCTTAGCCTCTTTTGCAAAGTAGATTTCATATAGCATCCAGCATTTATTTTTTTGGCCTGAAAAAATAAACGCCTACCATCTATAATTCCACTAGTTCACTCAAGGCAGGCTACGCTGCATACAAGTCACTCTATATTTTATAATCAATATAAGACTATAAGAACAAGTTAGACTCGCAAGTACAGGTTCATACCCCAAGCCGTAGCTATTCGCACGGTGTCGCCTAACCACGAACTTGGGCCTCCGCGGAAGCCGGGTCAACGCCCACATGCCATTGTGGATCGCCCAACAACCTTAACTTCCAGCATCAACCCCAGACTGGGCTTCTGAAGCCAACACCAGAAACTTCATTGATGTGCCCTTTGGCGAATTTTTAGGCCCGCCTTCAGAAATGCCTGGCTGACTAGAATACTGCACCACTCAGTTAATTACAATATATATTATAGCATATGAAAAAAGTATAGCTCAATGAAATGTCATTCCAAATTTACCATTCAATGCTTATTACATTTCAAAGAGGAACAAAAGCTCTTATTAGTGCCTCTTAAAGAGGTAGCCGAATACTTCATTAGTGATACTGTTCATTAATAAAGAAAACACTTGTTTTGTCAGTGTTCTCGCTGCATTAGAAAATCTGCTATTTCAAGTAAACGATTCGGATTCGGAAAATTTGCATCTATGATATCTTGTTTAGCTTCTTCAGTTAATTCTTTTACTTTTTCAACACATGCATCTAATCCGATTAAATAAGGATAAGTTACTTTATTCGCATTCTCATCACTTAAAATAGGTTTACCTAACTTTTGCTCATCTCCGATAATATCTAAAATATCATCTTGAATTTGAAATGCTAGGCCGATTTTATAACCAAAACTCGCTAAGGCTTTTAACTGATCATTATTGGCTCCGGCAATATGACCTCCTGCACGTAGAGAAAATACGATTAAATCACCCGTTTTATGGATGTGAATTTGCTCCAATTGATGAATATTTGTAATCCCCTGTTCTCCATCCATATCATCCACTTGACCACCTACCATACCTCTTGGTCCAGCATAGGATGATAATTCTTCAACTAATTTTAGAATTTGTTCAGCAGGTAGCTCTTTCATCCGTAGAGAGTTGGATATTACGTAAAAAGCATGAGTTAACAATGCATCACCCGCTAATATTGCCATAGCTTCGCCATAAACTTTATGATTAGTTAATTTCCCACGTCGATAATCATCATCATCCATTGAAGGCAAATCATCATGAATAAGCGAATAAGTATGAATCATCTCAATAGCTGCAGCTACTGGTAAACCAGAGGGTATAGGTCCGTTAAGAGCTTCTAATGCAGCAATTATTAATATAGGACGCATTCTCTTACCCCCAGCAAACAAGGAATAACTCATCGCTTCCTCTAAACGTTTAGGAATGTACCAATTTTTTGGGAAAATATGCTTTAATTCTTTTTCAACTTCTTGTCCATAATAATTAATGAATTCTGTAATTGTATTCAATTTCAATCCATATCACCTTGATTATCATCATTCAAAGGATGAAAGGCTTTTTTTTGCCCATCCTCACTAATTAACATCTCGATTTTTTGCTCCACTTGTTCTAACTTTTGACTACAGTAACTAGAGAGCTTTACTCCCTCTTGAAATAAGTCAATCGCTTTTTCTAATGGTACATCTTCACTCTCTAATGCGTTAACAACTTTTTCAAGATTTTCCATTGCTTCCTCAAAATTTAGCTTCTTATCTTCCATTATGTCTCCTCCTCCACCGTTTTAACCTGACAATCTAAATTTCCATCTGTTAATTTCACTTTAATCATTTGATCTGTTTGAATTTGTTCAACAGTTTTAACGATTTCTCCATCTTCGTTATATACTAAACTATAACCTCTATGCATAACCTTTAAGGGACTTAATGCATCTAATTGACGGACATTAGAAGAAAGTTTTAGTTTTTGATTTTTTATATATCCTTTGACTACATGATCCAAACGATGTTGAATATTTTTCAAACGTTGATTAGAGTAATCAAGCTTATTTTTTAAATTTAAAGTGGAAAGCCCTGCTTCAACCTTAGACAGCTTCCCCCTAGTGTATCGTATTTGATTTAACATATTAAAAACCAGTTGATCTTTCAAACGATCCAAACGTTCAGTTGGTTGTACCAATTGTTTTTGAGGAGAGCGTAAATAAGAAGATCGTTTCAATCGTTCTAACTTTTCTGCCTTTTTTTGAAGATGATAATATATCGCTTGGTTTAACCTTTGTTTTAAATGCTCCAAATTATTTTTAATTTCTAATTGATGAGGAACCGCTAACTCTGCAGCAGCTGTTGGTGTAGCAGCACGTACATCTGCAACAAAATCAGATATTGTATAATCCGTTTCATGCCCTACTGCTGAAATGATAGGAATATTTGATTCAGAAATACTTCTTGCAACAACTTCTTCATTAAATGCCCACAATTCTTCGAGGGAGCCTCCACCTCGACCTACTATAATGACTTCCACTTCTTCATATGTATTTAATACTTCGATCCCTTTTTTAATGGAGGGTATCGCATTTTTACCTTGAACCGAAACAGGATATAAAAGGATAGATACCATAGGATTTCGACGTTGAATTGTTGTCACAATATCTCTTACTGCAGCACCAGTAGGTGATGTTACAACACCGACTGTTTTTGCATAACTAGGAAGTTTTTTTTTCTTATTAGTTAAAAACAACCCTTCCTTTTCGAGCTTTTGTTTTAATTGCTCAAAAGCAAGATATAAGCTGCCTATTCCATCAGGTTGCATTTGATTAACATATAATTGATACTGTCCATCTCTCTCATACAAGGATATATTACCCCTAGCTAACACTTTCGTTCCATTCCTTGGAATAAAAGGGATCCTTTGATTTTGAGAGGCAAACATGACGCACTTTACTCTACTGTTTTTATCCTTTAAAGTAAAGTACATATGACCACTTGAATGATGTATAAAGTTTGAAATCTCACCACGTACCCAAATGTTTTGTAATGCGGGTTCAAACTCCAATTTATTTTTAATAACTCTAGTTAATTCTTTTACTGAGTAAACCACCTGATTATCTTTCATAATGACACCATCTTCTCATATTACTTTTCTTTATGCTGATTTAGATGCTGCTTCTAGTGTGTTTTTAATTAACATGGTAATCGTCATCGGTCCTACACCACCAGGAACCGGTGTAATGTACCCTGCTACGTCCTTCACCTTATCAAAATCAACGTCACCACAAAGCTTTCCGTTGTCCATTCGATTAATACCAACATCAATCACTACAGCACCTTCTTTAATACAATCAGGCCCAATCATTTTAGGAATTCCCGTTGCTACAATCAAAATATCTGCTTGTTTTGCTATTGTTGCAATGTCCGACGTTTTTGAATGACATATACTCACAGTTGCATTTTCCCTAAGGAGTAACATAGAAACCGGTTTTCCTACAATATTACTCCTTCCTATCACTACAGCATGTTTACCTGCAATTTCAATTCCTTCTCTTTTTATCATTTCAATTACTCCAGCAGGAGTACAAGGTAATAAACTGTCATCACCAATCAATAAATTTCCTACGTTGATAGGATGAAAACCATCCACATCTTTTTCCACAGCAATGGCATCAATAACTGCTTTTTCGGAGATATGTTTCGGTAATGGAAGCTGAACTAATATTCCATGAATATCTGTATGTACATTTAACTTGCGAATAAGTAGTACTAACTCCTTCTCAGTAGTTGTTTCAGGTAGTTTATGTACTTCAGAATATATCCCTAGTTGGTCACAAGCTTTGGCTTTTCGACCCACATAAACTTCAGAAGCAGGATCATCACCTACTAAAACAACAGCCAAACCAGGATGTACATTCTTTGATTTCAGCAACTCAACTTCACTTTTCAATTCTTCACGAATGATTTTGGATAAATCTGTTCCACTAATCAATTTTGCAGTCATGGTTTTTCTCCCTTTTATAAACTTATATTTTATTCTTCAATTAAAAGATTCTATTTTTGCCTTTATAACTTCAACTTCTTTGATCATTTTACCTAATACCCCATTTATAAATTTACCCGATTCTTCAGTTCCGAAATACTTTGATAGCTCAATCGCTTCATTTACAACCACTTTTGGTGGTGTATCGTTTAAATAAAACATTTCATAAAGAGCTAATCGAAGTATTTGGATGTCTACTCTAGAGAGTCGTTCTATTTTCCAGCCTTTTAAATAATCATTAATGAGAAAATCTATGTTTGTTTTTTTCTGAAATGTACCATCTATTAACTGTTGGATGAATTGTAAGTCTTCAGGATTTATATTATTGATACCCTCATTTTCCACATCGTCCTGTTCTGTAATAATGGAATCAATTGCTGAAGTTGAAGTTACTTCGTTTAGTTCCATTTGGTACAAACATTGAATAATGATTTCCCGTGCCTGTCTTCGTTTCATTTTGTTCCTCCATTCGATAGCTCAATCTATTGATGTATGTATTTCTAGATCTCTATACTATAGTATACGTTTTTTGTTCAAACAACAAACAAAAAGCCCCATAATTACTTATAGGGATTTAAATCTAGAGGTTGCATTTATCGATAACGATCTAAAAATCTTGAGAATTGTAATTTTATTTTCGTAAAAATTTCTGATCTTTCTTTTAAATCCACTTTTCTACCGATATAAAAACCTATAAAAACAATAAGAACAAACATCAATGTATCCCAAAAACCTACAATTAAATATATGATTCCAAAAAAAACTCCAATAATAGGCCCAATCAATTTTCCTGGGTGTCGTTCCCATAAATCTTTCCACATCGGGAGCTCCCCCTTTATTCTACTCTACTTTTAAAAGTATTTGATTGAAAAATATTGACTACTAAAACAGATACATTAGAAACAGGAATTCCTGTTACATCTTCAATATAATCATTCACATTTTGTTGGATTTCTTCTGTTAGTTTTGGAATAGCAGTTTCACCATCAACATACGTTTTTATTTTCACTTCAATTCCTGATTGGTTTGCAGTAATTTTCGCTTTTGTATCCTTAATTCCTTTAACTCTAGCAGCAGCTTTTAATGCAACCTGCTCTATCGTCTCCATTGAAATTTTTATATCACCATAATCGTTTCTTTGATCTATACTAGGTTTGGAAGAACGATTGGAACGTAAAGTAATATATAAAAAGCGTATGCTAATGAGTACAACAACAGCAACTGTTGAATATAATATGATTTGTTGCGTATCATTAAGAGAAGGAACGATAATATCACCTGTTTGAATCACTTGTATTAAAACAGCTAAAGAAACTACAGTAACAAAAACACTATATAGAAACAATAATAATCGATCTAAGATTTTCAAGATAGATCAAACTCCTCTCTCATGTAACTGAACTTTTTGAACACGCATTACTATGTATTTTCCTTAAAATGAAACCCCCTGCTAATGTGAGGGGGTTATATTGTCATCTATAATAATTGAAATTATTTTACGCGTTGTGTTTTAATTTCTTCAATCTCATTTTTCACTTTTTCTTCCTGAGTAATGTGCACATCATGAATATGTACATTCACTTCTACAACCTGAAGTCCAGTCATAGATTCAATTGCATTTTTTACGTTTTGTTGAATTTCTTGAGAAACATCTGGTATTCTAAATCCATATTCAACAATAATAGATACATCAACCGCTGCTTCTTTTTCACCAACCTCTACCTTTACACCCTTTGATAGATTTTTCCTTCCAAGAAGCTCTGCGATTCCACCTGCAAAACCACCGCTCATACCTGCTACACCTTCAATCTCAACTGTTGCCAAACCAGCAATGACTTCTACGACCTCAGGTGCAATTTGAATATGTCCCATTTCAGTCTTCTCATAATCAAGTGCGACTGTATTCATCAACATTACCTCCTTAAATTCACGCGTAATTTTTCAAATAAAATTTATATTATCTCCTAAGACTTTACACTTACTACTATAATATAACACCTTACAAATATTATGACAAACTAGGAGTTAAAGTCATAATCTATACTTCGTTTTCCTCTAAGAACTTAATATCGAAATCCCCTTGAAGAAACTTCTCGTTTGAAAGTAATTTTAAATGGAAGGGAATTGTAGTATGAATCCCTTCTATCGAAAATTCCGATAATGCTCTTTTCATTCTATCAATAGCTTCTTCCCTAGTTTTCCCCCAAACAATCAATTTAGCAATCATTGAATCATAGTGTGGAGAAATCGTATACCCCGGGTATGCTCCACTATCTACTCTCACACCCAGACCACCTGGAGGTAAGTAGAACTGAATTTGACCTGCAGAAGGCATAAAGTTTTTATCTGGGTTTTCTGCATTAATACGACATTCAATAGACCATCCATCAATTTCTACATCTTCTTGAGTAAATGATAAGGGCTTCCCCTCAGCAACTGAAATCATTTCCTTGATCAAGTCAATGTTTGTGACCATCTCTGTAACAGGATGTTCGACTTGGATTCTTGTATTCATTTCCATGAAATAGAATTTTCCGTCTGGTCCTAGTAAAAACTCAAGAGTACCCGCTCCAGAATACTGAACTGCTTTTGCAGCACGTACAGCAGCGTCTCCCATTTCCTTACGGATTTCAGGTGTTAAAACGGGACAAGGTGCTTCTTCTATTAATTTTTGTCTTCTCCGTTGTATAGAACAATCTCTTTCACCAAGATGAACTGCATTCCCATGTTTATCAGCAATCACTTGAATTTCTACATGTTTCATACCTGTTAAAAATTTTTCTAAATATACACCTGCATTACCAAAGGCTTTTTCAGCTTCTTGTTGAGCTGCTGTGATTTGATGAATGAGCATCTCTTCATTTTCCGCAACTCGGATACCCTTACCTCCACCACCTGCAGTAGCTTTAATAAGTACAGGATATCCTATATCTCTACTGATCATTACAGCATCATCAATATCTTCAATGAGTCCGTCCGTTCCAGGAATAACTGGAACATTTGCGCTTTTCATTGTATCTTTCGCTACAGCCTTATCCCCCATTTTTGTTATCGCTTCAGGAGACGGACCTATAAAAGCTATATTACATGACTCACATATTTCAGCAAAATCAGCGTTTTCTGCTAAGAATCCATAACCCGGATGTATAGCATCAGATCCAGTTAAGGTTGCAATACTCATAATATTTGTTAAATTTAAATAACTGTCCTTTGATAATGTTGGACCGATACAATACGCTTCATCCGCTAATCTAACATGAAGAGAATCCTTATCTGCTTCAGAATAAACAGCTACAGTTTGAATCCCCATTTCATGACATGCTCTAATAATCCGAACGGCTATTTCACCGCGGTTAGCTATTAAAACCTTTTGAAACTTCATTACAATATCCTCCCAAGGGCTGTCTTCATAGAATAAACAACGAACATGTCATTATTCTGGTTTGATTAAAAATAAGGGTTGACCGAATTCAACCAAATGACCATCTTCTACTAATATCTCTACGATTTCACCTTTTATTTCAGCTTCGATTTCATTCATAAGCTTCATTGCTTCAACAATACATACTACGGTATCGTTTGTTACATTATCACCTTTTTTTACAAAAGGATCAGCACCTGGGGATGGAGCAACGTAAAATGTACCTACCATTGGAGATGTGATTTTATGTAAATTAACGTCTTGTGACTCAGTTTGATTTGATTGAATTACTTCAACAGTTTGATCTTCAACAGCTGATGTTTGTTGTGTTTGAGGGACTTCCTGTATAACTGGTTGAGATACTACAGGTGTTTGCTGTACGATTTGTGGAATAATTTCTGTGCTAATAACTGGTTTTCGTATTGACAAACGAGAACCTTCATTTTCAATTTCTAGTTCTTGAAGTGTAGATTTATCTACAAGTCTAACCAATTCTTTAATTTCACTTAATTTAAACATTTTTTCACTCCTTAAAATTCTTAAAAGGATGTACATGTATAACAATGATAGTATTATAGCACAAACCAATAATTAGAACATCTATGAATTACCAAAACAAGGACATTATGATTCTTAGGTTGCCAAGACAGGACGTCTTGATATCAATGTTCACCAATAAGATGTGGCTTTTAATTGTAATTTTTTTTTAGTTTTGTTCAATCCACTTTAAATTTTGATCCCCACTCAGACATGGCATCTAATATGGGTTTAATCGTTTTTCCTCTTTCAGTTAAACTATATTCTACCTTAGGAGGTACAACTGGATACACTTTACGTGTTATGATTCCATCCATTTCTAATTCCCTTAATTGTTTTGTTAATACTCGATCTGTGACATCAGGCATTAGCTTTTGAAGCATTCCATATCTTTTCTTCCCATCCATGAGATTGTTTAATATAACAACTTTCCACTTTCCCATAATTGTATTTAGAGTTAAGTCCACAGGACACCTAAAAGATTTATCATTGATCTTAAAATTCCCCATAGTTTCACCTCATATAACCTATTTCATATAATCTTTGAATAGGAGTATTCAAAGTTACGAATGTTTTAATTACAAATCACCAAAATCTAGATTAATTCTATCACATACTCAGAAGTTCAACCAAAAATTCAAAGTGATTCGCACCCTTACTAACTTTTAAGATAGTATATAACATTAAAGTACATACTTGCTATAAGTAATTAAGTATATTAATATTTTAAGCATACGTTACTTTTTATTGGTTACATTAAATAAAAAATTGAAATTAGAGGAGTGAAGATTTAATCATGAAACATTTAGTTGTTTATGCACATCCAAATCCACAAAGTTTTAACAATGCTATAAAGGAAACAGTTGTTAACTCATTAAAAAATAAAGGACATGAGGTGGAAGTCAGGGATCTTTATGCTTTAGGGTTTCAACCTGTTCTAAGTGGAAGTGACTTTGAAACATTCCAATCTGGAAATATGCCAAGTGATATTCAAGCTGAACAAGAACATATAAAAAAGGCTGATGTTATTACTTTCATATATCCAATTTGGTGGACTGGTTTACCAGCAATTTTAAAAGGTTACATTGATAGAGTTTTTGCTTACGGATTTGCATATTCAGTAGATGAGCAAGGTGGATATGTGAAACATTTAACTGGTAAAAAAGGACTTATCATTAATACAACAGGCGCTCCAACAGAATTTTATGATCAAGTGGGTATGAGCAATTCACTAAAACAAACTTCTGACATAGGTATTTTAGATTTTGTAGGTATAGAAGCAATCCATCACCAATTTTTCGGTGCAGTTCCAACTATCGATGATGCTGCAAGAAAAGAAATGCTTGTTGAAGTCGAACATTTAATCAATGAAAAGTTTTAATTTATCCCTTACCAACATTCCGTAAGACCCTCTTCAATAAAAAGAAGATACGGAATGTAGAAAAATTTGTAATTCCTGCACTAGCTCATCCATGAACCAGCTTTGATGTATCAGTGCGTTGTACTAGTCTAACTTTCAGTAGGGATGATGAAAAGAAAAAGTATGTGTAATAAGATGAACTATTAATATTGAGGGGTGCTAAGGTTCTTAATATTTAGTTAGAGGTATTTGATGGTCTTATTCTTTTCTTTTCAGTTCATTTTTGAAATTAACGGTAATTGGTGGTCTTATTTTGGTCAAAAATGGCTATTTCATTGTATTTCCGAGTGAAATTAACGAAATAAGACCATGAATTCCCTTTATTCACTAAAAGGAGCTATCTTTTTTTCATATAAGGTCACAATTTACCTCTTTCTATTACTCGTAATCTACCTTTCTATTACCTCTAGTTAAGAAATCAACTATGTAACCTCTTGAAATCAAACCCTTTACCAAGGGTTTACCTACAAACTCTGTGCCTCCCTTAACTAGAACTCTATTCAATGACATCTCCCCTTACCTTTTCAAATTCCCTTTAGTATAATTTAATTTATCGAATATTAAAACTTCATTAGACTTTAGCGAGAATCTTATCGTGAGTGAAAACCCAATAAGTTTAATAGTTTTTATTTGGGGGAAAACAGGTTTTCACCTTATGCAATGATTGTAATTAGTTATTTTAGGGGGATTAATACAAATGAAAAAAGAACTGTTAGATGACTTATTGAAGTTAAATGTTTGGGCAATAAAATTAAAAAAACTTGAAAAAGAAAGAATCTATCAACCGATTACCAAAAACAAATGGTCAATAGCCGAAACCATCAGTCACTTAATGTTTTGGGATCGTTTTATATTAGAGGAGCGAATGCCATTGATGGTACCAAAAGCTAGATTGCTTAGTAATGTAGATGTAACAGAAATGAATAGTAAGGCATCGGAATATGCACTTTCAGAAGTTTCATTTGAGGAGCTTATTGATAGCTTAATAGATTACAGAAAAAAAATTGTTTCTATGCTTCAACATAAAACTGAAGGAGAACTAAGTTCATCTTTTAAAATAAATGATAATGAACTTAATTTGATTACTTATTTTAAGGGAACTGTGAAACATGATTCACATCATATACGGCAAATTGATATATTTTTACAAAATTAAAAGGGATTTTTCATGAGTAATTATACAAAAAATACGAAAACAATGCCTGCTCAGCATGAAAACCTAAACCGCCAACCAGGCATTGAATCAGAATGAACTCTTCAGTTCAGATTTAAATTCTCTTGGATAACTGTTCTATTAAACTTTCAAAAAAAATAGTTTCTTCATTTTTCAACTTTATCAATCTTTCCCTTACCTTTTTGATTCCATTTAAATCCGTTTTTTCTGTACTCATATGGTAGTAAGCAACTTTCAAAAAGAGATTTCTTAATTTCATCGTTTGATCCTCTATCTCTTCTAATATCTTATCCAATACAGAATAGTTACCTAACAAGTTCAATTCATTTATATATTGCAAATGATTTTTCAAACAGGATTTATGCTCCCATAAGATGTGAAAAGGGCGAATATCATACACTATGTCCGCTTCTTCCAAATAAGTTGTATAAATTTCTAGGTTTTTATATACATTTATACCAAAATCAAATTGATCAACATTCGTTCCAAACATACGATATCGATCATAATGTAAATCTACTTCTCTATTTCCTTGTAAATAATCTTTAAATGTTTGTAAATTGCTTTTTACGTCATATTTATATTCAAATGAATCTCTAGGTTTAACTAAATAATTGTATTTTAAATAATCCTGTGATACCTCAAGCGAATGAAAAGAGTTAGCATAATCTTCAAAACCGATCTTACCAAAAGCAAGTTTTCCATCTTTATCAAAGTAAGCAATTTCAAATATCGCTTCATCTTTGTCATATCCAAAAATCAAGTTACTATGTGGAAAATCTCTAAATTGATAAGCTCTCGTATTAGGAACATAAAACTCATTTAGATACGTACAAAAATAATATCCATCATTGATCCAATCTATCGTAAATTCAACAATATTATTGGTATATTTTAAAATGAGCTCCCTATAAATAATTTGATAATAAACTAAAGGGTTATCATCTAACATTGGGTTATAAGCATCAAATTCAAACCAATCTGCATAAATAAATTTCTCATGTAATGATTGAGTATGACATCTTAATTGTACGTAATTAGAAAATACCCACGGAAGAGAATTTTCTATCGTACTGATAATGGCTAAGTTAAATGCATGTCTGGGATAAGAGGTGATCATTGGATAATTGACTTTCAGACTTTTTTTCATAATTAGTTTTCATTCCTTTCAATCAGGATAATTAAAACGACTCTTTATCCGCAAATAAGCGAGTACATCGATTACATACATTTAAATTTTGTGTTTTTAATACCTCTCTAAATTTCGTAACCTTGTCCCCAGTCCAGATCTCTTCAAAGGATGATTCGTGAATATTTCCAAGTTTATAATCTGGAAAATCAACACAAGGATATACATCCCCTGTTCTTCGAATGATAAGCTCATGCCATGGAGCTAGACATTTAGATCTACCAAAAACATTCTCTATATTATTAAAATACTCTTCTACATCCACAAAATTTGAACTGTCTACTCCTTCACTCTCCCAAATATCTTCTAGGTCATTTTTTAAACGTTTCGTATCAATACCAATAGGGTCCTCGACAAATCCTTCCCATGCAGGGGAAACGTCGCAATCTAACAATTCCTTCATCTCTATCGCATACTGCTTACCTTTCTCACGTGTCGTAAATAATAGCGGCCAAAAGTTTACGGAAAGATCTCTTGGTTTTACCCATGGATTCATCGTATCATGAAGAATGATTTTTTCATTGCTAAATCGATCCCTTAGCGCTGATAGGAATGGTTTTGCGCTTTGATAGTTGTATTTAGAAAGAGTCATATTGATATTAATAAAAGGAAACATTCTTTTTCTTTTCTTTTTCTCTTTAATGAGCAGCTCAATATTTTCACATATTTGCTGAAAGCTCCCCTTGCCTCTAATCGAATCATGATATTCCTCGGGTCCATCAATAGAGATATTCAACGCAACCACATTATTTAAAATTAAATCGATTTTGTTCTTGATCAATGAGCCGTTTGTAAGTAAGTAAATCGTAACCTTTTTACTTCTTAAATACTCTACTAATTCTGTAAAATTTTTATACAACATGGGTTCACCACCCGTAATGATAACACCTATTTTAGGGTTTACTTCCAACACCTGATCCATAAATTTTTTAATCACATCAATATCTACTTGCTCTTTGATTACCCTTTGCGGTTCTTTTAACGCCCAGCCTGTTTCCCCCCATATATGACAAAATGAACATCTATAATTACATAAATCCGAAGCAAAAATCGTAATTTGTTTCAATTGTGGAGTTAAATTCTGTACATGTTCTAGAAGTTTTTCATTGCCTAAATTCCCTGCTTTTGTTAACATAATTCCATTCCCCTCTTTCACTTCATATGAACTTTTTATCCTGCAGTATGATTCTCAGGTGAATTTGAAATATAATTAATAATATTGTTAATCGTTGAAAAATTACGAAAATCCAATTCTTCATCATCCCATGTCATACCAAATTCCATCTCCGCTGCAATAACCAGTTTTATAAATGTCATAGAGTTAACTCCTAATATAGATAAATCATCATCAAGACCTAATTGATCTATAGCTACCCCTTCATTTTCTTCAAGATTTTCCTTCAGCATGTTTAACACTTTTTCTTTTATATCAATTGACATTTTATTTCCCCCTCATTTGTCTTTTTGTATTATGATTTGTTCTAATTCAACATGTAATAATTCATATAATTGCTTTTCATCCGTAACTATTTCAGTGAGCTTCTCGTAACAAAAAGCAAAACTTTCCGATTTATATACAGGTAAATACATAAACCTTACAACTCCTTTACGAATAAAATCCCACTTTTTAATCATCTGCTCCAATCGATTTATAACTTCACTCCCTTTATGAAATAACTTTGTGAATCTATATTTTTCGACTTGTTTTGCATTGATAACTTCATTTAAAAACTCAATTAATTCATCCAAATTTTGTTTTAACTCCGCTTCCGAGGAAGTTTTTTGTTTAAAGCTGTGCCTAAAGAGATTGATGATTTCTAAACTTTCATAGATTTTGTCTTTCTGGGTTAATAAACTATCTAAAAATATGTTTTGATACAGCTCTTTGTCATCGATCTGTTGACTAGATTCATTAGTTGGTTTTTGTTCAAAAATATAATGAGTAGGTACACTCCCATTCTCTATAACAAAATGTTCTGAAAATGCTTTACAGCCTTTTTCTATATCAGAAAATGGAATTTTACATTTTTGATAGGTTAAATTTTCTCTGCGATCATGTTCAATGATATGAAACTGTTGTTCTTTTTCGTTATAACCGTAGACAAGTATCGTGTGATCTAAGTGCTGTTTTTGATAAGTGTCTTTTCTTATCGATTCATAAAATGCATCTACCCATATGACTACTGGTTTTCCATCTGAAATACATTGCTTCAGCTCTTCTACAATATTGTTGTTGTCGAATCTACGATCGACATGCAATCTTACCTGATCAAAAATTTGATCCAATGACTTTGTTGCAACGTATTTAATACTAAATTTTCCGGTTTCATTTTCATACTCGTAAAAAATCATATCGTTTAATAAAAAGTACATCATATCTCCACCAACATGATTTACAATTGGAAACATAGAATTGTAAAAACAGTTTCTATAATATAAATCATTAAAAGGTTCTATCGGTTCTATTGTGATTTCATCACCATTAAGATAGCTAGCAATCTCCTTAATACTTCTGTATTCATATATTTCATCCGTAGAAAGTTGAAGGTTGTATTTCTTCTCCAAATCCACCTCCATTTTGATAGACAATATGGAATTTCCACCAATTTCAAAAAAATCATCATTAACATTTATTTCTTTCATTCCCAAAATGTTCGCCCATACATGAGCTATATTTCTATGTAAAGAGGTATAAGTTTTATCTTGCAATCCTGTTAAAACGACATCTTCTATACTCATCTCTTCTATCACTACTTGATCATCTGAATGATCTTGAGAATCCAATGTACCTCGTTTATCATCACTGGCATCTTCAAGTATATTAGTAATTATCCAACACCTTGTTTTTTGAAAAGGATAAAGTGGTACAGGCACTTTCTTTCTATGTTGATCCGTATATACTAATTCCCAATCAAGATCTGCTCCCTTCACATATAAAAGGCATAAATTCCGAAGGGCTTGGATATCATCATTTTGAAAATCATGACTTAACAACTCTACAACCTGCTCATCAAGCTTCCTTTTTTCAGAAATAGAAGTATGATCTTTACCATTCATTTGCTTTTGTCTAGCAACGATACGGAAACTTCCAAAATAAATCTCTTCATTTTCTATGTTTTGTAATTCAATACTAGATGTGAAATCTAGCTTTTGCAGCAAGTCCTTTTTGTTGCTAGCTATCAATGCCAATCTATATTGATAATGTGTTCTACCTGTATTTGATGTATAACAAATGTCTTTAACATCGTTTTCACTTTCACTAAGGGCTACCACATCTCGATATTTATTGATTATTTCTTTTAAAGCAGACTGACTTTTTGCGGATAAAACAAGCAAATGAAATTCATTCATTTCATTAAATTGTGTTTTCGCCATACTCTGTTCAGTTATTAAGGGAGCCTCTTCTAATACTACATGGCAATTCGTGCCACTAAAACCAAAAGAACTTACTCCACATCTTCTTGGAAAACCTTCTGACTCCCATTGAACTAATCTATCATTCACATAAACGGGAGAGTTTTCAAAAGCAATATTTCGGTTTGGTTTTTCAAAATTAATCGTAGGGGGCAATTGTTTGTATTTTAATGCCGCGATCCCTTTCACTAATCCTGCTATACCCGAAGCACTATCCAAATGCCCAATATTCGTTTTCACGGAGCCAATTGCACAAAACTGCTTTTTATTCGTGTAATGTCTAAAAGCTCTCTGAATCCCATCAATTTCAATGGGATCACCTAATTTCGTTCCTGTACCATGAGCTTCAATATAACCGATCGTTTCTGGGTGAATTCCTGCATTCTTCCAAGCTTCCACTAGAACTTGCTCCTGTGCAGCAGCATTCGGAGCCGTAATACCTACAGACGAACCATCTTGGTTGTAAGCACTTCCCTTGATGACAGTATGAATATGATCTAGATCCTTCAGAGCCTTTTGCAACGGTTTCAACAACAAAGATACTGTGCCTTCACCCCATACCGTACCATCTGATCGATCATCAAAAGTACTCGTATTATGACTGGAAGATTCAATACCAATTTCGTAAACTCCATCTACAGGCATGAGACACACCTTCACTCCGCCAGTAATCGCCATATCACACTCATTATTTTTCAATGCCATACAAGCTAAGTGAACAGCTACTAATGAAGAAGAACATGCTGTATCTACTAGAAATGCAGGTCCTTTTAAATCCAACATATAAGCAATTCGACTAGCAATTAAAGATGGAGTATTTCCAGCACTAGCAATGCTTATATTTGAAGGCTGCTTTTTAGATATATATTGACCAAATACAGGCCAATCAGCGTATCCAAGGTATACACCTGTTCTACTTCCAGTGATTCTCTTACCTCCATAACCTGCATCATCAATACATTGCCATGCACTCTCTAGAAACAACCTTTGATTAGGGTCCATTAAGGCTGCTTCTTTGGGTGACAAGTTAAAAAAGGAATAATCGAACTGATCCACATCATCCAAGTACCCTCCATGGCTAAATTGAATGTCCTTTTCTCTTAAACTAGTAAATTCTTTAATGAAACCTAAACAGTCCTCCTGCCTCTCTCTCGGAAATTTTTTAATAGATTCTTTTTTATGTGCGATCAAATCCCAATATTGTTCTAGATTTTTCGCTTTCGGCATGTGAACCGAACATCCAATAATGGCTATATCATCGTTTACTTTTTCATTCATCCCCTCTAATTTGATAGACTTCAGCAGTTCCAAAGCGGTTTCTTTATCCATCCTTCCTTTAGAGACTTTTTCAAATATCATTTGAGATAAATTTTCCATTATAAACCTCCAAAGCACGAAATTCGGATACAGCATCTTCAATTGTTAACTTTCCTGTTTCTATTTGAGAAAATAACGATAAAATATCTTCTTCCAAACTAAATTCATCACCTGAAATCTCATATGATTGTCCAGTTTGTCCCATCATAAATTCGGACAACTTTGCAATGGTAGGATAAGAAAATAGATCTGCTACCGTAACTTGTATTTGAAATGACTGTTCCAAGAGTGCATGTACTTTTGTAATCAATATGGAGTCTCCTCCAATTTCAAAAAAGTTATCGTTCACATCAAGTTCCTCATATCCTAATATTTGTACCCAAATTCCAGCGATCTTTTTTTCTATTTCCGTGTAATGGTTTTCTTCTTTCCCTTTTAATTTAAGTGATTGGTGGGAAGTACTCTTAATTTCAAAAGTGTTTATTTTCTCATCCATGTTTAGTTTATCTCGTAATTCTGCTGTATATTTAAAAGGAAGCACATCCTCAAGTTTAAATAACTGACTGTTTGTATTTAAAGCTCCAATGTATGTTTGCTTTATGTTTTGATTTAAAAGACGATCAAAAATGCTAAGTCCTTGAGTTACTGTCAACACTTTAAATAATTCCTTACCCTCTTCAATATCATCCCCTTCAGCAAGTCCTGTATTTTGCCACGCAGGCCAGTTGATTACCATTGTATTGCCTCTATTACGATTTCTATAAGATGCATAACCATCTAAAAATGTATTTGCAACATTATAAGGACCTGAGCCTACACCACCTACTAAAGTAATAGCAGAGGAAAAAAGGATAAAAAAGTCTAACTGTTCTTCTGCTAATAATTGATCTAATAAAACCGTCCCATGAACTTTAGATTCTATCACCCTTCTAAATTGTTGTTTCGTTAATTTGCCTAATAAGTTTCCTTCTCCGATTCCAGCAGCATGGATAACGCCATGAATATTGCCAAATTGTTGTTTTAGATTTTCTAATACATTTTTTAACGATCGTTCATCGGATACATCTACATCAAAACAGATCACTTTGGAACCTGTACTTTCTATTTCTTGTATCCCCCTTAATTTGGCACATAATTTTTTATTTCTATTTTCTTTTAATATACCTTTCCATAAATCACGTTCAGGTAGTTTCGAACGTTGAAGCATCGCAATATTTATATTCCCTTTTATAGCTAAATGTTTTGCTATGTTGAGGCCAATTCCACCTAAACCTCCTGAAATGAGATATACGCCTGTTGTTTTCAATGCAATTGGCTTTTCAACTTCTTTTGATAGTTTTAAAACATCCAATCGTTCAACATATCTATCCTGATTGCGATAAGCTACTTTGTATTCATTTGAATGTGTATGCAACTCATTTACAAGTGATTTGACCTTTGTATGTTGATCGATATCAATACATCTTACTTTTAAATTTTTATATTCCCAACCGATGACCTTACCTAATCCAAATAGAGCAGTGTTCTCAGGGGTCACAATCTGTTGTTCCCCGTTAACATCATTCGCAAAGTTGGATATCGTTATGATTTCAATCGGTTTAACCATTTGATTTTTCACCAGTGCTTTAGTTAAATAAAACAAACTATAAACCCCATCGTTTAACTTTGCTTCTAATTGACACAAGTATGAATTTTTCTTACCTTCTGAAATCGAAACCAAATGAAGGATATGTGTGATATCCATAGTTTTAAATTGTTGCAGTAGCTTATCATAATCCTCTTCGGATGTTGCTTTTTGTTTGCCTATGTCCACTTCAATGACCTGATGTCCTTTATTCTTCAGTTTTTCAGAAATTTGATCTCCAAGCCCCATTTTATTTTTTAAAACTAAATAAGTTCGGTTTGTTTGCCTTACCTCTTTTTCAATAACAAGTGGTGCCTTCTCCCAAATCGTTTGGTAATAATAATTTTCATTATGAAATTCATCCTCTTCATTAGGAAAGTTAAACCAACATCTCTTTAATTCAAACGGGGATGTGGGCAGACTTATTTTATTTCTTTTTTCATATTGAAATAACTTATTCCATGGGATATCCTCACCATCTATATACATTTTTGCAATTTCCCTTAAACTTAATTCCTCCATTTTAGTGGATTGTACCTTTGACAGACCTAAATCTATTGCTGTCAACTGCTCTATTAAATCCTCTGTATCGCGTACAATCAATGCAATTCGTTGACTATAGTGATTTCTAGCCGTACACAACGTATAACTTAAATCTCTGATATGAATTTGATTATTGTTTTTTAAATATTGTATATACTTGGTTATTAAATGATTTAATGAAGATCTTGTTTTTGCCGAGAGTACAAAAATTTCTGGTTTATCACCTGAATCGCCTTGTATCTCAGACTCTATTGCAGGAGCCTCCTCTAGTACAACATGACAATTTGTTCCACTAATTCCAAAAGAGCTTACTCCACATCTTCGTACCTCATTGTTATCTACTTCCCATTTGCTCCATCGATCAAGGATATAAACAGGGGATGATTCAAAGGAGATTTGTCGATTAGGTCGATTAAAATGCAGCGTAGGAAATAACTCTTTCATTTTTAAAGATAAAACAGCTTTTAATAAACCTGCAATTCCTGCTGTACTATCCAGGTGCCCTATGTTGCTTTTTATTGAACTTATGGCACAAAATTGTTTTTTATTTGTATATTTTCTAAAAGCGCTTTGAATGCCTTCAATTTCAATAGGATCTCCGAGTTTAGTTCCAGTTCCATGTGCTTCAATATAAGAAATAGAATCTGGATCAATTCCCCCTCTTTCCCATGCTTCCACGATCACATCTGTTTGTGCTTCCGCATTAGGTGCCGTAATCCCTATTGAACTACCATCCTGATTCATTGCACTGGATTTAATTACGGCATAAATATGGTCTCGATCATCCAAAGCTTGACGCAAAGATTTTAAAACCATCACCACTACCCCTTCTCCAGTCCCTGTACCATCCGAGCTGTCATCAAATGCTCTGGTTCTCGATGTTGAAGATTCTACACCGACCTCAAACTCTCTCACAGGTACCAAATGCAATTGAATACCTCCTGTAACCGCCATATCACATTCGCCGTTTCTAATTGCTTGACATGCTAGATGGACAGCGACTAAAGATGAGGAACATGTCGTATCTACAGTTAAACTCGAACCTTTTAAATTCAAAATATAGGAGAGTCTACTCGCGATAATCGGTCTTACATTTCCAGGCATAGATAATGAAACTGCATCAGGTTCCATTTTTTGGATCATGTTTTTATAATCTGAATCAGAGCCATATCCTAGATAAACCCCAGTGCGACTTCCGTTCAGTTGTTCTTCTGTATAACCAGCATCTTCTAAAGCATTCCATGCGGTTTGCAAAAAAACTCTCTGATTGGGATCCATTAGGCTAGCTTCCTTTGGTGATAGTTTAAAAAAAGAATAATCAAATTGATCAATTTCATCCAAATAGGCTGCTTCACCATATTGAATTGTATTTACTTTCTGGTCACGATGTTTGAAATACAAATCTGTATCTTTTTTTCTTGCAACAGGAATTTCTCTTACAGAATCAACGCTATTTCTTAGATTATCCAAGAATGTTTCCTTCGTGTCTGCTTGGGGCAATTTTAACGATAATCCAATGATAGCAATATCTTGTTCAGCCACCTCCTCTGATTGAATATCTATTTCTTCTTCAAAGGACAACTCATCCAATTTAATTGAGCTGAAATCCAATTTTCTCACCTCCAAGATGAAGTATGGAAGTTTGAACAAATTCATTTAATACCAATACGGTTCCTGAATCTTGTAAAATTCCATGAAAACGTTCGATTTGTTCCTCCATCGGTGTTCTTTTTGTATCAAAGATCGTTTTTATCAAAAATAAAGCTTCTTTCATCTGTTCCAAATTAGGTGACTCTCCCGTTTCATCAAGCTTATCCTGTATCTGCTTGATTTTTTGATAAGGTTTAATGACTCCCTCTTCATATAATGTTTGATCCCAATTCCGATTTCGTGTACAAACAGCAACTGCGAGACATTTAGTCACAACATTTTTTACTTTTTTATTGCTTTTTTCCATCTCTATATCTGTTTCTAGTTCTTTCTTCACTTTTTGAATGTCTACTAATTTTTCAAATGGATAGCTTATGAACTGACTGTCATTGTATCGCATCAAATTTGTTAATACTTTTTTAGGACCTAACTCTATGGCTGTATCTATACCTTGTTGAGAAAGATACAATACCGACTCATCCCATTTCACAGGTGAGAACATTTGAGTTGTAAGATTTCCAATAACATCTTTCGGATTGAAATAAGGCTGTGCAGTCACATTCGATAGGATAGGCCATTTAAACGCTCCATAGTGATATTTATTTAATTCCATTTCTAGTTTGATTGCGGCTGATCTCATTAGTGGGCTGTGGAAAGCTGCACTAACTTTTAATACAGAGATTCTGGCTCCTTTATTTTTCAACACATCAGCTGCTTTTTGTACCTCTTGGCGATGACCAGAAATCACAATTTGCTCTGGTGCATTATAGTTAGAGATGACTGCAAAATGCTCCGTAGTAGAAACTTGTTTACACACACCTTCTACCTCTTCTTTACTCATTCCTATTACAGCGCACATCAATCCACTACCTTCTGCTGCGGCTTCTTTCATGAATAAACCTCTTTTTTTAACAAGCTGGAGTGCATCAGTAAATGAAATCACACCCGCACAGGTTAATGCTGAAAACTCTCCTAAACTATGACCAGCAGTATAAGCAGGCTGTAAGCCCACTTCTTCCTCAAACACACGGTAAGCAGCTACACTTAAAGTTAGCAAAGCAGGTTGGGTATTTTCTGTTTTTGTTAACTCTTGCATATCTCCCTCAAGACACAGCTTTTTTACATCCACTTTTAATACATCATTTGCTTCTTCAAATACACATCTTGCAATATGATAATGATCCACTAATTCTTTACCCATACCGACGTATTGAGCACCCTGTCCAGGGAATATCAAGGCTAAATTTTTCAAGTCAAATGCTCCTTTCTAGATGAATTCGTATTTTTGACAAGCTGCTTTAGCAAGTTTACGTAAGCCTTTATCAAAAAACTCATCATATCTTTTTTGATTTTTCTATCATTAAATTTAAAGGTTACGGTTAGACTATCTGCCTTTTCATCTTCTTCCACGCAACATGTGATATCAAAAAATTCTAAAAACTTCGCATCTATGGATACATCCGTATTGTTGTATATAAAAGGCAAGATGAAATTCTTCTCCTTTTTTAGTGTTAAATAATGGATGGAGTTCAGAGTGTAGGTTTCATGGTAACCATCACCTCGTCTTAACTCGTTCACTACTTGAAATAACTGAGCAAAACCCCCTAATTTGTGTATTTCTATCTTTAGTGGGATTACTTCCTCACCATATTCTTTTAAATACTGAACTTGAGCTGCTTTTTCCCCGGAAACCTCTGTAAACAAGTAAAGATACATGGCTAATAAAACATCTAATAGATTTACTTGATGGTCACTCGCTATCGAACGTATTGATTTAACAAAGTCAGAATCTATATGATAACGAACCTTATTCATCCCACTTGCTTGCATATTCATATGAAAATACTGACTAGGAAGTTTTTGATAGCTTAATTTACCCATTAAATCTATTTTTTGCTGATTATGATCAATAAATTTTGCTAGTTTTGCAATGGTTGGGTGATTAAATAAATCTACGATGTTTGTTCCCCAGTTAAAACGTTTTTCAAGTTGAGAGTGTAATTGCATGAGCAAAATCGAATTCCCGCCTACATCAAAAAATTGATCATGAATGCCAACCTTCTCAACTTCTAATACTTCCATCCAAACCTGTTTAATCTTCTGTTCGGATTCACTTATGAAACTTTCATCATCCAAAATTTCTTCGTTTAAACGATCTTTACATTGAATTAATCGTTTTTTATCTAATTTACCGTTGCTCGTTTTGGGAATTGTATCGATTTTATAAAAAGAAGTAGGAATCATATAGTGAGGCAGCTTGTCACTTAAAAAATCTCTAAATTCAATTGAATCCACTTCCTCAATTAATTTGACATACGCAGCGATTTGTTTCTGCCCATCGACATCATCTACAGCAAGAATGAACGCTTCCTCCACTGCATTATGTGAACGAAGATTAAATTCGATTTCACCTAGTTCAATTCTAAAACCTCTAATTTTAACCTGATCATCGTTTCTACCAAGATATTGAATATTTCCATCTGGCAGCCATTTCCCCATATCTCCTGTTTTATACATTCGTAAGTGAGATTGAAACGGATCCGATATAAATTTTTCATTAGATAACTGTTCATGATTTACATAACCGGATGCAACACCATGCCCCGTAATACAAATTTCACCATAAACACCTATTGGCATTAAATGATTCAACTCATCTAAGATATACACATTGTAATTATGAATAGGACGACCAATTGGTATATTTTTCAAACTATCCAGTCCACATTGATAATATGTTGCACAAACCGTAGCTTCAGTAGGTCCATAAGTATTGTATATTTTAGAATGCTTCACTAAATTTGAAAAGAACTCATATTTCAGAATATCTCCACCACTAATAAATGTATGTACCTTTTCCAAACCTTGTTGTTTATTTAGCTCATTTAATAACAATGGTGAACAAGAAATAATGCTAATGTGGTGATCATGAATCAATTGTAGTAGTGTTCTCATATCCATAACATCTAATCTATCAGCCATCACTATGCTACCACCATTTAATAAAATAGGGTAAACTTCCTCAGCAAACTGATCAAATGAAAATGAGGACTGCTGAAGTATAACGTCATTTCTAGTCAGATTAAATTCTCGCTGAAAAGCTTCCACATAATTTGATAGATTTGCATGTGTCACCTTTACTCCTTTTGGATTTCCAGTTGAACCCGAAGTGTAAATAATATAAGCAATGTTTTCAAAATGATAGGTATTTTGTAAATTTAAAGCTTCACCTTTATAAATATCTTCATCATTAATATGAATAACCAGCCCATCAAAATTTATTTTTTTCTCAATTCCAGATTGTGTAATCCACACCTCTGCCTGACTATCATTTAAAATATAAGAAATTCTTTCGCTAGAGTAGTTTTCATCAATTGGAATATAGGTTGCCCCAGCTTTTAAAATCCCCAATGTAGAGATGAGTAAATAAGCCGATCTTTCAATTGTTATGGCAACTCGATCATTGGATGAAATCCCTCTTTTTCTTAAATATCTAGCTAATTGATTTGCTTTTTCATTCATCTCTTTATAGGTATACTGTAATCCATCAGAAACTACCGCAATTTGATTTGGTGATTTTTCTACCTGTTTTTCAAACATCAAATGGACCAAATCTATCTTTTTATTTTTAACTATTAAGGGGTTAAAAGAATTAAAAATCTGCTCTTTTTCAATTGTTGTAACAAGTTCTAACTCACTAAGTTTTAATTCTTGATAATGGATGATTTGTTTTAATATGAAAGTAAAATGTCCCCCCATTCTTTGAATCATTTGCTTTGAAAATTTACTTGTGTCATAAGAAAATTCTATCTCAAATAAATCATTGAACGTTTTTAGACCTAATGTCAGCTCAAAATTAGTCGTTTCAACCATGTCATAACCATCAATCTTTAACAAACTATCTATTTGATTACTTACATCAAGTGGGTAATTTTCCAATACAACAATAGATTGAAATAGAGGTTGTTCATCAGCATATTGTTCTATATCAACTAGAGGCGTATTTTCAAATTCACTTCTCAATTGCAAGGATCGATCTACACTGTGAATCACATCTTTCACTGTATCAGTGTATTTTGATTGAATTCGTAGAGGTATCGTATGAATAAAAAGACCTACCATTTCCTCTTCAACCGCTTTAGTAAAATTAGTTCTTCCTGATACAGTAGTCCCAAAAACCACATCACTTGTTTGATTATATTTTTGCAACAAAATCCCCCATACACTATAAAATAGAGACGCTAGTGTGATGTCGTTTTGTCTTGTGAAATGATGGATTTCTTCAGTTTCTACAGTGGTCAAAGAAGTGATCACAATATCATTTAGACTGCTCCCCTGAACATGTTCAACATCGTAAGGTAAAGATATCGATGGCTCAAAATCGATAAAATTACTTTCCCAAAACAACTTTTGTTTGTGTTTGTCCTGAGTTTTATGCCATGAGATGAACTCTTTAAATTTTGTTTTGTTACGTTGCAGAGGCTGATCATCCACATAAAATGCTTTATAACCATCCAAAAATTCATTTAATAGAATACTATTACTCCATCCATCAAACAGAATATGATGCCAAGTGATGATCATCTCACAACAATTTTCAGTTAATAAACAAACAGTCACTCTAAAAGGTGAAGTTTCAATATCCACACCTATTTGTTTATCCTGCTCTTTTAACTCTTGAACCAACTCCTCTTGATCCTTTACTGAACGATTTGAATAATCGACTATTTTTATAGGAACTTCTACATTTTTCAGTACAACCTGAACAGAGTGTTTTAGTTTTGTCCACCTAAAAATCGTTCGTAACATTTCATTTGTTGTCATTACATGCTGCCATGACTTTTGAATCGTTTCTACACAAATTTCTCCAGATAACTGTATGCTTAACTGTTGAATATATTCGTTTTTCTCTTTATTTTTTATATAATGAAATAACATCCCCTCCTGCGTAGGAGTAAGCGCTAAAATATTTTCAATATTTTCTTTATCAATTTTTTTATTTCCCATCACTTTTCCCTCCATTCTATGATGGTTGTTCTACTCATACGTGATCAAAAGTTGACTTTTTGAACAACCTCTCCTCGTGGTTGTTAACCTGACTCAGTGAAATGAAGTTGTTCTTGCTGAACGATTTTCCCCATTTCCATTTTGATCACTTTATCCGCAGTATCAAAATATCGATCGTCATGTGTAATCGCAATAACACATTTTCCTCTATTTTTCAACTCTGGCAATAATGTATTGTAAAAAAATTCTCTAAATTCTGGATCTTGATCTGCCGCCCATTCATCAAAAAGATAAATCGGTCGATCCTCTAAGTAACTGATGATTAATGCTAATCTCTTTCTTTGTCCAGTGGATAGTTTGATCGTATTCAATACCCCATTTTTAATCTGAACCTTTTCCGTTAATAACATCTGATCTAAATATTCATTGAATTCATGGTTTTTCGTTTCATATTGAATACCATACAGCTTTTCAAACAAATGAAAGTCACTAAATATAGCAGAATATTTTTCGCCTAGTTGTTCTGAATTCACCTGAATACCATTAATTGAGATTTCACCATGATCCACCTCATATAATCCTGTGGCTAATTTTGCAAGTGTAGATTTCCCACTACCATTCCCACCTGTAATAAAGGTCACCTCTCCTGATCTGAATGCGGTATTAATCGGACCTACCTTAAATGTCTCGCCCTCATTCGTTTGATAAGTATATTCAACTTCTCGAAGTTGAAGCTCGACTACGTTGTCATCGATTTCATGAAGATCAAACATGGATTGATTTTGTTTCACATGAACAACATCTAACTCCTTCGATATTTCATTAATTCGATTCCAGCTAATTCGAACTCTGAAAATATTAGGTATCGTTCCTAGGATGCCATGGACTGGACCCGTCATATATAAAAGAACAAACACGTAACTTCTTAAAGAATCCACTTTTAAATCCGTAAAAAGAATAGGAAACATAAAAGCTACCGCACCGATTACAAAGGTGAAGAGCAATTCTCCTGCCACATTTACGTTTGCAAACTTAACGTCTCCTTGAATCCGTTTTTCCTTGTACATCTGATTACTTTTCTGCATATCCAGTTTAAAATCCGTTCGTTTCTCACGATTCAATCTCAATTCTTTAAATCCATCATTTAAGTTACGAATAAATTTAAAAAACACGTTTTGAATATCTCTTGTTTGTTCCCACAATTTATTCGCTTGTCTTCCAAAGAAAAAGTGAAGACCAGCTGCGATAAAAATAAATAATATCGATGCTAACAAACCATAAAAACTAATAATACCCATATAAACAAAACAACAAATTAAAGTCACCAAACTCGTTGCACCTGTAATGACAATATTAGAAAAATCACTGATCGTTTCTGTGTCGTTATTTAACGAAGCTTCAATTTTACCTTGTTCCATAACATCTATGTTTTGATAGGAGGTGTTAAGTAGTTTATCTATTAATTCCGTCCTTTTTTGATAGACCATATGATTGGCAATTTTAATCAATTTTGTGCGTACTAATTTTTGACCAAACACGTAAAGGAGAATTCCAAAAGCGAAATATGTAAATAAGCCGCTTTGAAAACCTTCACCCCGATTTAAAGCTTCATTGACCATAAAAATAATAAGCGCATTTCCAAAACCACTAACGATACTTAAAATGATTAACACGAGCATTCCTTTATCATCATGTTTTGGAAAAAATAAAGTTAACATGTAATACAAACTAAATAGTATTCCAGATGTTAATATACACAATACTGACAAAGTGAAACTAATCGGTGCCCACACCTTTACAAAATCCCAATTTAATCCCCAATATAAAACGTTAGGAAGTTGATATAAACAGTAGGAGAAACTAGCTATAAAGATACTGAAGATAACCAAACTAGTAAAAACCCTCGCAATATTTCCTTCAAACTTTCTTTCTTTTATTAAAATCTGTCTTATAGCTTTACTTATAAACCATACAATAAACAGCATCATTGGGATCGTGATAAAAATAACCGCTGAAGAAATGTTATCCATACTTTGATAAAAATCTGTTCCCATACTTTCTAATTCTTTACTGTAGATCAAGTTCATAATTCCTTCACCAATAAACTGAATATCACTAGAATTAAGATTGCCCAATACTGCAATTCCAATTCCATCTACAGGTCTAATAGTAATGAAGGAAGCATAATTCGGATTATTTCCCCCGTGCGAAATCTCTCCAGACCCATTTTGAAATACAGCCCAACCTGCTGCATAAGATGAACCATCTGGACTTGGGGATACAGTACGATCTGGTTTATGTGATGTTTCTACAATTTCTTGAAAGATATCTGTATTTGAAGCTGTGCCAAGTTGTATTTTCAACCATTTCGCCATATCATTTGCATTTGAAATCAAATATCCTGCTGGTGTATTTCCCCTATATATTGGAGCATCATACGCTATAGTACGTAATAAACTGGGTTTATAACCTATCGCTATTTTAGAACCCGCTTCCTCTCTAAATAAATAGGTATCGTTTAAATGTAAAGGCTCTAAAACCTCATTTTTCATATAATTTTCATAGGATACGCCCGTAACCTCTTGTATGACCAAACCTAACACGTCATAATTTATCGTTGCATATAAAAATTGTTCCCCAGGTTTAAAATCCAAAGTCTCTCCTATCAACGTTCTTACTGTCGTTTCTAATGCACCTTCACTTTCTGATATAGGTATTTCTTTAATCGTTTGAAAAGGGATTCCACTCGTATGATATAAAAACTGCTTTAAAGTAATATCCTCGTTTTGTCCTTCATAATTGAAGCTTAGCCAAGGGATGTACTGTGTAACAGAGTCCTCTAAGCTAATCAAACCTTGTTCTTCCAACTGTAATATGGCTAATGCTGTAAAAGCTTTACTTGTAGAACCAAGTTCAAACAATGTCTTATCAGTAACAGGTATGTGATTCTCCACATCCGCATAACCAAAACCTTGTTGATACACCGTTTCATCCTCTTTTACAATCACTACTGAAAGTCCTGGAATATCAGATTGATCCATACTTTCATCAATGAACTCTTCTATTTCACTTCTCAATTCATCTGAAAAGATAGTAGACGCGATAACACTGCTTTGAATAAGAAGTATCATAAGAGATACTAATATGATAAAAATTTTAAGTGTTCTCATAAATCCCCCTCTTATTTCCTACAAATTTAAAAATTTCTTCAACTGACTTATCTAACCCCCCTGCCTTTTTAAACGAATCCTTAATCTTTCTACAATTTTCCTTATAACTAGGTTCTGTTAGAACTTTATTTACGACCATCTTTATCTTAGAAATACCTTCCTCTTGATTTCTGATATATATACCTGCCCCAACTCTTTCCACTGCCATCGCTCCCATAAACTGATCAAAGTTTTGTGGCAATAAAACCATCGGCACAAGGAAATTTATACTTTCATGTACACTATTTGCCCCACCATGTGTAATAAAAGCATCTGCGTATTTTAAAACTTCAAGCTGAGGTACAACATTTTTCACGATGAAATTTTCTGGAACGCATCCCAAATCTTCTATGTGTATTTTTTGCCCTATGGACATCACAACCTGCAGATCTGTATCACCAAAAGCATTTATAAAACTTCTATAAATATCTAATCGATCATTAAATATCGTACCTAAGGAAATATAAACAAGAGGTTTATTCGTTAGCTTTTCAAATGGAAAATCCACTTCACCATTCCGATGATATATCGAATAACCTGTAAATAAATAAGTATCATCAAAAGCTTCGGAATAAATTTGCAGCTGTTTCGAAGTAAATAAAATATTTAATCCTTGCTTACTTAAAAAAATATCATTGATTACATTTGAATCTTGTAAATTATGTTTTTTAGCTATGCTTTTAGACACTTTCTGAATTAGTTTCTTATACATATTTGTATTACCCTTATATTTTTTATAAAGCGGATCCTCTCCAGCTCTAAGTATGTTTTCCATAAAAAACGATGGGTCTATATTTGCCATTTCATCTATAAATGCAAAGCTATCAAAAACAGAAATACCAGGAATATTTAATATCTTAGAGATTTCTTTTCCCCAATAACAAAATGCATCATGAATGATATAATCCGGTCTAAGTTCTGCAATTTCATCTAGTAAGTTATCCAAAATGATTTTACTTTTACTTAGAATAAAGTCAGCAAAAACAAGAAATGTTTCAATCCCGCCCCCATCATAAGTACCAAAATGAGCTAAGTCTCGATAACTTTTAAACTTTGCTCCTGTTTCTTCAATTTTCTCACGGTACTCATCTGTACAATAATAAAAAACCTCCTCTCCTTTATCCACAAGTTTTTTCATTAATCCAAGTGTTGGGTTCACATGTCCTGCTAAGTCCACACCAAAGTAAATCACCGTTGACACAAAATCACCTCCATGTTTATTAGGTCTGATCGTATTTGTGAATGATTTATGTTTCATGTTAATAGATCATCTAGTTCATCTTGTGATAACGCTATGGTTTCAAAATCAGATGGAGTATACTGTATACTTTCAGTCTCCATGCAGTGTTTTATGACTTCTTTCAGATGATACAAATACAAATTCATAAATGTTTGTATCGTTTCTTCTTTAAATTGATTTCTGGAATATTGGAACCTCATATTTAATTTTTTATTGAAAACGAATCCATTGATGTCTATGAGAGCAGTTAGCTCATTATTTGGACTGTACTCAGGGCCCGAATCTTCTGAAGATAATGAAAATAGATTATTATGAAAAGACTGTTCAAAATCACCTAGATAATTAAATCGAATTCGATTGTGTTCTTGTTGATCGATGATTTCTTGTAACAAATATTTTAGTATGCCAAACCCTAACCCTTTATTCGGAATGTTTCGAATCTTCTCTTTCATTGTTTTGATGTGATCTCTTAGATCTGTATGGCTTTTTGAGAGTTTAAATGGGTACAGACTCGTAAACCAACCTACAGTTCTAGAGATATCCAATTTATCAATGTCTCTCCCATGACCTTCAAGTTCAATCACAGTTTCGCTTAGGTTAAAAGTATCAGATATAGATTTGGATAGAGCTATCATCAATAAATCAATTATTTCCGTATGATACGTATCATTTGCAATCGTTAACAATTGACTAGTATGATCCTCATCTAGATCATAAGATAATGAAACTGTACTCCCATAATTAATCTCTCCTAAATGAAAATCAACAGGTACTACATGTTCATCCTTAAGAGTGGATATCCAGTATTGTTTTTCCTCTAGAAACTCATCCTTTACTTCCCATAATGTTTCTGCCCAAGCTTGTAAGGAATAGGTTTTAGAAGGAAGATGTACTTTGTTAATTAAACTGATATTGTTAAACAACATTTGGATATCTTCTAAAATAATTCTCCATGAAACACCATCCACAACTAGATGATGAGCCGTTAATAACAATCTATTACCCTGCTCTCCTAAATCAAATAAAGCAGCTTTCAATAAAACACCCTGTTCAAGATCAAATCTAGATTTAACCTGTTCTCCTATTTGAACCATTTTCACCTGCTGTACATCAGAAGAAAACTTCGATAAATCAAACTCCTGGATTTTATCTCGAATCAATTCTTCCTTTTTCATATAAAACAATTCTTGGTTTATAGGATTAACATTCATTCTTAAGGAATCATGATGAGCAATTAATTCATCTATGATTTGTTCAAGCTTGTCAGCTTTCATCTCTTGTTTCAAATCTAATAAAACAGATTGATTGTAGTAGTTTAATTCATTAAAGTTATGTGATAAAAACCAAGATACAATAGGTGTATGTTTGATCTTCCCCTCCACTGTTATTTGATCTACTTGATTTCCAGGCTCTTTTTTCATGTGCTTGACCATCTGCCCTAAGATGGGATTTGAAAGAATATCCTTTACTTTTATAGAGTATTGTTGACTCTTTAGTTTTGAAACAATTTGGATCGCTTTTATGGAGTCTCCTCCATGGTGATAAAAGTTATCATTCATACTGATTTTATCCATCTGTAAAACTTCACCCATGCTGATAACGAGTTGCTGTTCTGCTTCATTTCGATAAGAGATAAAGTTCGTATTTTCACGATACATTACTTCAGGTTTTGGAAGCATACTCCTGTTCACTTTTCCATTTGCAGTTAAGGGAATTTCATCCAACTGAAAAAAATAAGTAGGAATCATATAATCAGGTAATTGACCTGTCAACTTATTTCTTACCTGATTTGAAGTCATCTCTTCTTGGGTACTTACGAAATAGGCACAAAGAAACTTACTCTCATTTTCATGTTCACCATCTATGACGACTGCTTCTTTAATGGAGGAAACATTTAAAAGTTGTTTTTCAATCTCACCTAGTTCTATCCGATAACCATTTATTTTTACTTGATGATCTGACCGCCCTAAATATTCGATTTGACCCTCAAGATTAAACCTAGCTAAATCACCTGTTTGATACATCCTTTTTCCCGAATGAAATGGATTACATAAAAATCTTTCCTTTGTTAAATCCTCACGATTTAAATATCCCCTTGCAACTCCATCTCCAGAAATGTACATTTCACCTACTTCATTTATAGGTACAGGATTAAAGTTAGAATCAAGTATATAAATATTTACATTATGAGCAGGTTTTCCAATCGGTACAGAAGATTTTGCATCTTTTTCAATGTTATATTTATGAATCATACAACCTACTACGGTTTCAGTTGGACCATACTCATTATAGATTTCAACGTTTCCGCCAAAACTTTCTATAATCTTTCTGGATAGGTTTACACTTAAGTCCTCTCCTCCAACGATGAATCTTTTAATTGAGCTGTTAACATTATCCATATCTTTTAATAAAGATAAATGTGAAGGGGTAAGTTTTACTACTGTAGATTGATTTTCACTACGAATTTTGTATAAAACGTACTCATCTTCATCACTTCTATACACAACAATCTTCCCTCCACTGATTAGAGGAGTAAAAATGGATGTTATCGTTAAATCAAATGCTAGGGATGAATATAGAGGGAAGACTTCATATTCATCTTTTACATACATTTGTTTTGCCCACCATATATAATTCACTAACCCTTGTTGTTCAATCATCACTCCTTTTGGTTTACCTGTAGAACCAGAGGTGTAAATGACATAAGCTAAATGAGACATAAAGTATTCAGTATTAAGGTTAGAAGTATCTCCTTTAAAGATTTCATCGTTACAAAGGTTAATAACCTCCCTATTAAATTCTGTACAATATTCAAAATTAACTAGTAACATCTTACAATCTGAATCTGAAAGCATATAAGTGATTCGATCTTCAGGATAATCAGGGTCTATAGGCATGTAAGCTCCACCAGCTTTTAATACCGCTAACATACTAATTACACTTTCAATAGAGTGATGTGTTAGTAATCCTACAATAGATTCTTTTTGCAAACCTTTGTTTATTAATAACCTGGCGAGTTGGTTTACTTTTGCATTTAACTGCTGATAAGAATATTGTTTCTCATTAAAACGAATCGCTATTTTATCCGGAGTTTTTGAAACCTGCTCTTCGAATAATTGAATGATAGATTTATGTTTTGGGTAAGGGGACTCTGTCGCATTAAATTCAGTAATGAGCTTCCTCTTTTCCTCATTTGATAAAAGGTTTATATTCCTAATTTCTTCATTACAATCTTCTAAAATCTGATTTATTAGAATATTTAATCGATGATACATTTCTTCAATCTTTTCTTCATCGTATTCACTTGTTTTATAATCAAATTCAACCATTAATCTTCCAGAATCTAACCAGTCTTTAATAACTAGTTGCAAAGAATACATTTGATGTCCACTGTAAAATTCTATATTTTCTACTTGAGAGTCGTTGAATTGAGTTTCTAATTTAGTATTATAATAATTAATACTTGTATCAAATAGTTGATGGTATCCTTTTTTTTGAAGCTCCAAATCTCCCATTAATAAATCATAAGGATATTTTTGATGAAAATAACATCTCATTAATTCACGATTCATAGATTTTAATGTATCTAATATAGTGGCTTTCTCGTCGATTCGAAATCTAAAAGGCATTGTACTCGTAAACATGCCTATGATACTTTTATCCTTTTGACCTGATCTGTTTAAAACAGGCGTACCGATAATGAGATCTCTTTGATGTGTGATTTTATTTTGATATAAAAAGTATGAGAATATAAAAAATGTATTTAACGATACATTATTATTTTTTGCAAAGTTTTTAATTTTTGAGGAAAGTTGAGGTATTATTTGAAATGTTTTTCTTTTCCCTTTAGTAAAATCTGAATTTTTGTTTATAAACCCTTCTGGTAGGGTTTTGAATAAATCATTCCAAAACTTTTTATTTTTAATAAAACGGTCTGATTTAAAATAGGTTTGTTCTTGATTAATATACTCCAAGTAAGAAACTGAAAGTTCATCTGTTATGGATTCTCCATGAAGTAATTTTATGTAAATTTCTCTAATCTGTTCAGTGATGATGTGTATGGACCAACCGTCAGCTATGATATGATGAAGTTTAACAAGATACCCATTTTCTGAATCTGAAACTTTAAATAAACTAAATTCAAATAAATTTTCATTTAAGATAAATGGTCTTCGAGCCTCATCTTCCACCCACTGATTAAAATGAAGCTCCGGATTTTCAAAAGTAGAAAAATCCTTAAATTTTAAACCTGTTTTTTCATACTCACTTACATATTGACTCACTTCTCCGTTTACTTCGATTAATTTCATTCTTAATCCGTCATGTCTACGAATTAGAGTTTGAATTGCTTTCTCCAATAATCGGAAATCAATTAAACCTTTTATTTTAACAGGTCCGCCGATATTATATAGAGAACTGTTAGGGTATATTTGTTCAATATACCATACTCGTTTCTGAGGGTGTGTTAATGGATATAACTTTAATGTTTTCATCTGAGCACACATTCAGATATTCCCACTTCCTTTTTTTATTCGATTTTATGAAAAGTAAAAATTGCTCCTTTTAATACAAATGAATTTAATATTAATTCAAAAAAATATATAAATATAAATACCAAGTATTCTATATTTTTTAACAATTTCCTTCTAAAAATTTCATAAAAAAAACAATATTTTTTGGTAGCGCTTATATAAGAATAAAATTGAAAATTTTCCTTTATATGTTTTGTAAAAAAAAAACTTCTAATTTATAATTAGAAGTTTGTTAAAGTTTGTTACATCTAAAGTAACTTGAATATTTTCCTATACTTAACAAAAATATAAAATTGAATCTCCATCTACATGTTCCGTCGATATTGCCCGCCTACTTCGTACAAAGCTTTTGTGATTTGCCCCAAACTCGCTACTTTTACTGTTTTCATTAATTCTGCAAAAATATTTTCTCCATTTATTGCTTTGGTCTTCAAACGATTTAAGGCAAAGCTTGAATGTTCTTTATTTCTCTCCTGGAAGTCATTCAAATTACGAATTTGGGTTTCTTTTTCTTCCTTTGTCGCCCTTGCTATTTCCATATTATTCACTTCTTCATCAGATGGTGGATTCGGATTGACATATGTGTTTACACCTACGATCGGTAATTCACCTGAATGTTTTTTCATTTCGTAATACATGGATTCTTCTTGTATTTTTCCACGCTGGTACTGAGTTTCCATGGCACCTAATACTCCACCACGGTCATTGATGCGTTCAAACTCTTGTAGTACAGCTTCCTCAACAAGATCTGTAAGCTCTTCTATTATAAAAGATCCCTGCATTGGATTTTCATTCTTTGTTAGTCCATGTTCTTTAGTTATGATCATTTGAATCGCCATTGCACGACGAACAGATTCTTCTGTTGGTGTGGTTATCGCTTCATCATAAGCATTTGTGTGTAAAGAATTACAATTGTCCTGCAATGCCATCAACGCCTGAAGTGTTGTTCGAATATCATTAAAATCGATTTCTTGAGCATGTAAAGAGCGCCCTGATGTTTGTACATGATATTTAAGTTTCTGACTTCGCTCATTTGCTCCATATTTATCACGCATCACGGTTGACCAAATACGACGAGCCACCCGACCAATCACAGTATATTCTGGATCAAGACCATTACTGAAAAAGAAAGAAAGATTAGGAGCAAAGTCATCAATATTCATTCCTCGACTTAAATAGTATTCAACATAGGTAAATCCATTTGACAATGTAAATGCCAGCTGTGAAATCGGATTGGCACCTGCTTCTGCAATATGATAACCAGAAATCGATACAGAGTAATAATTACGAACGTTCTTTTCAATAAAATATGCCTGAATATCTCCCATCAAGCGTAAAGCAAACTCTGTTGAAAAAATGCAGGTGTTTTGCCCCTGGTCCTCTTTTAATATGTCAGCCTGCACAGTTCCTCTTACGGATTGTAAGGTATTATTATTCACATCCATTTGTTCATCTTCTGTTAAAGAGCGTCCCAATTCCCCTTCCATCTTCTGTATCTGCTGTTGAATAGCAGTGTTTAGAAACATAGCCAAAATAATAGGAGCAGGTCCGTTAATTGTCATCGATACAGAGGTGGTTGGAGCACATAAATCAAATCCATCATACAACTTATTCATATCATCAAGCGTACAAATACTCACTCCACTTTCCCCAATTTTTCCGTAAATATCAGGGCGAACGTCTGGATCTTCACCGTATAAAGTAACAGAATCAAAAGCGGTGCTTAACCGTTTTGCTGTATCATCCTTTGACAAATAATGAAAACGACGATTCGTTCGTTCTGGTGTCCCTTCACCTGCAAACTGACGTTTTGGATCTTCACCTTCACGTTTAAAAGGAAAAACACCTGCAGTATATGGAAAGGAACCAGGCACATTTTCTTTATAAACCCAGCGAATAATTTCCCCGTAATCTTTGAATTTGGGTAAAGAGACTTTGGGAATTTCTAATCCTGATAAACTTGTTGTCGTTAGCTCAGTGACAATTTCTTTATCACGTACCTTGGATATAAATTGTTTAGAGTTATATTTTTGCTTTTGATCCTCCCATTGTTCTAAAATACGTCTGGATGAAACAGATAATTTTTGGTTATAGTCCTCTATATAACCTTTTAAAGGTGTTAATATCTCTTGATCTTTTTCCTTCAATATATTTAATGTACCTTCAATCTGATACAACCCTCGAGCTATGTGTTCTTGTTCTTCTGCCTGCTGATGGTATCTCCTTACAGTTTCCGAAATGTCACGTAAGTATTGCCTTTGTTTATTCGGGATGATGATGTTTTGTTTTTTAATTTCTTTCTCTTTAATTAATGAAGTCGTCCAATTTAAACCCAATTTCTCATTCAGTTTTTCAATTAAAGCAACAAACAATGTATTTGTTCCTGCATCATTAAATTGACTTGCAATTGTGGCATAAACGGGCATTTCATCTAATTCCTGTTCAAATAACATATGGCTGCGTTGAAACTGCTTCTGCACCTGATTTTTTGCGTCCTCTGAACCTTTTCTCTCAAACTTATTAATGACAATTAAATCTGCAAAATCCAACATATCGATTTTTTCAAGCTGAGACGGTGCTCCGAATTCACTTGTCATTACGTATAAACTAACATCACAAATTTCAGAGATTTCCGCATCTCCTTGTCCAATTCCACTTGTTTCAACAACGATAACATCAAAATCCGCTGCTTTTACTACAGCCAGTGCATCATGAATCGCTAAAGATAATTCAGATTTTGATCCTCTCGTTGCCAAACTTCTCATATATATACGAGGTGAAAATATCGCGTTCATCCGAATTCGATCCCCTAATAACGCTCCACCCGTTTTTTGTTTTGTTGGATCAACAGATAAAATAGCCACTTTTTTATTTGGAATTTCATTTATAAATCTACGAATCAACTCATCCGTAAGTGAGCTTTTTCCAGCTCCACCCGTCCCAGTAATACCGATCACAGGTACTTTTCGAGTCAATTGTTTGACTTTATTTATCACTTCGCTTGCAGGTTCATAATCATGATTCACACTCATTTCTGCAGCAGTAATCATCCTAGCAATGGAAACAGGCTTCCCATCTCTTAGTTTCGTTATTTCTTCTAAAATATTGTTATTGATAGTTAAAAAATCACATTCTTCTAACATTTTGTTAATCATGCCCTGTAATCCTAATGTTCTACCATCCTCAGGTGTAAAAATACCTGAAATTCCGTATTCATGTAATTCTTGAATTTCACGAGGGATAATCACGCCACCCCCACCACCATAAATCCGAATATGTGATGCACCTTTTTCATTTAATAAATCATACATGTACTTAAAATATTCAACGTGGCCACCTTGATATGAGGAGATCGCGATGCCCTGCACGTCTTCTTGAATGGCTGCATTCACCACTTCCTCTACAGATCTATTGTGACCTAAATGAATAACTTCTGCACCACTTGCCTGTAAAATTCGTCTCATAATGTTAATGGATGCATCGTGTCCATCAAAAAGGCTAGATGCTGTGACGAATCGAATATGGTTTTGTGGACGATATATTTCTTCAATACTCAAAAGAAATACCCCCTTCAGTAATCTTATTATGTTTATGATTATGATTAACATACCTATATAACTCACTGAGTTGAGGCAAGTTTACTTTGTTAACATTCTTGAAATAACTAGTTTTTGAATTTCTTGCGTCCCTTCATAAATCTGGGTAATTTTAGCATCTCTCATATAACGTTCTACAGGATAATCTTTTGTATACCCATATCCTCCAAAAATTTGTACAGCCTCTGTTGTCACCTTCATTGCCGTATCTCCTGCAAACAACTTAGACATGGCGGATTCTTTGCCGTATGGTAAACCCTTTGACTCTAGCCAAGCTGCCTGATAGGTCAATAGTCTTGCCGCTTCAATACTAGTAGCCATCTCTGCAAGTTTAAATCCAATTCCTTGCTGATTGATAATTGGTTTACCAAATTGATGTCTTTCTTTAGCATATTCCGTTGCAGCATCCAGTGCACCTTGCGCAATACCTACCGCTTGTGCGGCTATACCGTTACGTCCTCCGTCCAATGTTTTCATCGCAACCTTAAACCCTTCGCCTTCTGCTCCTAACCTATTTTCCTTTGGAACACGACAATCTTCAAATATGATTTCTGTGGTTGGAGAGGAACGAATACCAAGTTTTTTCTCCTTTTTACCTACCAAAAATCCTTTAAAATCTTTCTCTACAATAAATGCACTTGTTCCCTTATGTTTGTTAGAAGGATCTGTTAGAGCGAACACAACATAATAATCAGCTATACCCCCATTTGTTATAAAAATCTTTGATCCATTAAGAATATAGTCATCCCCATCAAGTTTTGCTGTCGTTTTCATACCCCCTGCATCTGAACCAGATCCAGACTCTGTTAATGCATATGCTCCGATAGATTCACCTAACGCCATCGGTTTTAAATATTTTTGTTTTTGTTCTTCTGTGCCAAACGTATAAATAGGCCAACCAGCCAACGAAGTATGTGCAGATAACGTAACTCCTGTTGAAGCACAAACACGAGAAAGCTCTTCAACAACGATACAGTACGCTAAATAATCACTACCTATGCCTCCATATTGTTCTGGCCAAGGAATTCCTGTTAAACCTAATTCGGCCATCTTATCAAAAATCTCACGATCAAAACGTTCTTCTTCATCACGTTCAGCCGCCGTATGTGCCACTTCATTTTTAGCAAAATCACGGATCATTTCTTGAATCATGGAATGCTCTTCAGTTAATTTAAAATTCATAACCATCTACCTTTCAGCGATTTAAAGTTCTTTACTAATTACGATTTTTTGAATTTCACTAGTACCTTCATATAGCTGCGTCACTTTTGCATCTCTGAATAAACGTTCAACTGGGTAATCCTTTGTATAACCATATCCACCATATACTTGTATAGCCTCTGTTGCAACTTCCATCGCAGCATTCGATGCAAATAATTTTGCCATTGATGCTTCTTTTCGGCATGGCAATCCCTGTGATTTTAAGAAAGCAGCACGATAAACTAATAATCTTGCAGCTTCAACAAGCGTTACCATATCTGCTAGTTTAAATCCTATCCCTTGCTGCTCGGCAATCGGTTTTCCGAATTGCTCACGCTCTTTCGCGTATTTTATTGCATGCTCTTGTGCTGCCTCAGCAATACCTAATGCTTGTGCAGCAATGCCTATTCGTCCTATTTCTAAATTTGCTAATGCGATTTTGAACCCCTGTCCTTCCAAACCTAATAAATTTTTAGCGGGGATCTGCATATTTTCAAAAATTAACTGAACAGTCCTTGAACCATGTAAACCCATTTTATGTTCGTCTTTCCCAAACACTAAACCTGGGGTATTCTTTTCAACTATAAAGGCAGAGATTCCACGACTTCCCGTTTGAGTTTGATCCGTTCTAGCAAAACAAATATAAGTGTCTGCTTCACCACCATTTGTCACAAACATCTTGGAACCATTCAAAATATATTGATCTCCTTGTTTAATGGCTTTCGTTTTGAGACTGCCTGCGTCTGATCCTGAACTTGATTCCGTTAAACAAAAAGCACCCAGATAAGTCCCTGAAGCTAATTTCGGTATATACTTCTCCTTCTGCTCCTGTGTTCCAAAATAAAGAATCGGGTTCGTTCCAACGGAAGTATGGACAGATAAAATAACACCTAATGTAGCACTTACCTTAGATATTTCATGAATGGCAATAATGTATGAAGTAAAATCCATTGCTGCTCCACCGAATTGTTCAGGTATTGTAATTCCCATCAGCCCAAGTTCAGACATTTTGCTAATGATCTCTCTAGGGAATTCTCCGTTTTCTAATCGATCTAAGGAAGGAGTAATCTCATTCTCTGCAAAATCACGAACCATTTTTCTAAGTATTTCTTGTTCTGGCGTAAATCTAAGGTTCAATATTCATTCCCCCTGACATTCACTTTTTATATATTATAAGATATTCTACAACGATATCATTTTTGAACAATCACTTTATTACGACATTTATTCATTATTCATAGGTGAAAAATCCTTTTCCTGATTTTCTTCCTAACCAGCCTGCTTTAACATATTTTCTTAACAACGGGCAAGCACGGTATTTATCGTCACCAAAACCATCATGTAGGATTTCCATTATATACAAACAAGTATCCAAACCGATAAAATCTGCGAGTGTTAATGGACCCATCGGATGATTCATGCCTAACTTCATGACTTCATCAACCGCTTCGGGTGTTGCAACTCCCTCATAAACTGTATATATTGCTTCATTTATCATCGGCATTAATATACGGTTAGAAACAAAACCTGGAAAATCATTTACTTCTACAGGTACTTTGTTCAGTTTTTTTGTTAAATCTTCAATAATTTCATACACCTCATCACTCGTTGCTAACCCCCGAATGATTTCCACTAACTTCATCACGGGCACTGGATTCATGAAGTGCATACCGATCACTTTTTCAGGTCGTTTTGTTGCTGCTGCAATTTCAGTAATAGGAAGTGATGAAGTATTAGTTGCTAAAATTGTGTGTTCTGATGTGATGGAGTCTAATTTAGCAAAAAGATTTGACTTTACCTCCATATTTTCAACGGCAGCTTCAATTACCAAATCCACTCCACTTACATCATCTAGAAGTAAATTCGGATTAATTCGTTCTAAAACAGAATGTTTCTGTTCGTTGCTTAAGCGCTCTTTTTCAACTTGGCGTGATAAATTTCTTTGAATGGATTCAATGCCTCGATCTATACTTTCTTGGTTTATATCATTTAAAACGACATCAAACCCTGACATGGCACAAACTTGTGCTATACCAGCGCCCATTTGCCCTGCACCAATCACCATTATTTTTTGAATATTCATATGAACTCCCCTCCGTTTAATTCCTAAAAATGAAATTTGATACTAATAAGTGTTCAAAAAGTTCAGTTTTCAGTACCTAGAAACCACGTGATCCTTTATTAAAATCAGACACGTCCAACAGAGGTTTCCATCTAAAATCAGGCACATTCTGTACGCAATCATAAACTATAACATCTTGTGGTAATTCTGAACCAGTTCATGGTTTGAACAACCTCTATTATTCATTTACACTTCTATTAATAGGGCATCTCCTTGTCCCCCACCACTACAAATCGCTGCAATTCCTAATCCTCCACCTCGTCTCCTTAATTCATGAATCAGAGTGGTAACAATTCTTGCTCCGCTAGCTCCTATTGGATGACCAAGTGCAACGGCACCTCCGTTGACATTGATTTTATTTATATCCAAAGATGCGATTTGTTTACTTGCTAATGCCACTGCAGCAAAAGCTTCATTTATTTCAAACAAATCAATATCGTCTGCAGTTTTCCCTGTTTTTTGTAATAATTTATTAATAACAAGACCAGGAGTTTTAGGAAAATCTTTCGCTTCTACTGCGATTTCTGCATGCCCTAAAATAGTAGCAAGGGGCTGTTTGCCTTCACGCAGAGCACGTTCCTCATCCATTAATACGAGTGCAGCTGCACCATCATTCACTCCTGGAGCATTTCCAGCTGTGATCGTTCCCCCATCTCCAAATACAGGTTTTAATGATGTAAGCTTTTCTAAGGATGTATCTTTTCTAGGAGCTTCATCATGTTCAACAATCTGAATTTGACCTTTTTTACCAGGGACTTCAACAGATACAATCTCTTCAGCTAACTTCCCTGCCTCAATAGCATCAAGTGCCTTGTGATGACTTTCAAAAGCCCATTTATCCTGTTCTTCACGAGTAATTCCGTATTCTTCAGCAACTCCATTTCCATATATACCCATATGCACACCAAAAAAGCTACAAGTTAAACCATCATGAATCATCATATCTTTGACGCTGTTATTACCCATTCTTAAACCCCAACGTGCTTTGTCCATAAAGTAAGGTGCATTACTCATGGATTCCATACCACCAGCTACGATCACTTCCTCATCACCTGAACGGATGATTTGATCTCCTAATGTAATACTTCTTAATCCTGATGCACAAACTTTATTTATCGTTTCCGTTTTGATATCCCAAGGTATATCAGCTAATCTAGCAGCTTGTCGTGAAGGGATTTGCCCTTGGCCCCCCTGCAATACAGAGCCCAAAATAACTTCATCTACATTATCAGGGTTAACTCCAGCACGAACTAGCGCTTCTTTTACAGCTAGACCACCTAACTCAACGGCTTTTAACGAACTTAAACCCCCTCCAAATTTTCCGAAAGGTGTACGAACTGCACTTAAAATCACTGTTTTCCCCATAAAAATTCCTCCTTATTCCATTGGATACAAAGGTTATATTTATCTTGTATGCGCTTCCATAACAGATGTATTAAATTAATTTATACAACTCTATTATATAGGAAAAAAATAAAAATAGAAATATGTTTCATTTTTTATTTTTATTACCAATTTAACGTGTTAAAATGGTTATGTGTTAGTTAGATGCTCTATTAACATGCATAATTTTTAATTAAACTATAATTGATATTCATGATAAACAAAGGAAATGTTTCAATTTCATAAAAATTGATAATATAAACTTTTATGTTATATATTTACAAAATTCAGAATATTCTGTAAAGTATGACTTAGGGGATAATTTGATAGTTAAAAGAAATTAGGTGATGGCTTTTGTAACAAAAAAATTATCGGAGGGTGAGCAATGAAATTAAAACGATTATTTTCTGTTTTTATGGCAATTGCACTAATTCTATCTTTTTCAATTACTAGTTCAGCAGAGTCTACTTCACAAGACAGTACAATCATAGTAAAGTTCAAAGATAAAACTTCCAACGAGATGAAAAAACTAATCCATCAAGAAGAAAAAGCAGAGGTCTTAAAGAAAAATGAACAAATTGGTTTTGAAGTTGTAAAAGTCAAAGGAAAATCTGTTGAGAAAGCCTTAAAACAATATAAAAACAGAGCAGATGTAGAATATGCAGAACCTATTGTTGAATACTACGCTCTATTTACTCCAAACGATCCACTTTATTCAAGTAACCAATATGGTCCTCAAATCATGGATGCCGAGAATGCTTGGGATATCGAACAAGGTAGCTCATCTGTTGTCGTTGCTGTTATTGACACAGGAGTTCAAGCAAATCATGAAGATTTACAAGGGAAAGTAATCGCAGGTTATGACTTCATAGATAATGATAATGATCCTTCTGATGGAAATGGTCATGGCACACATGTAGCCGGAACAGTCGGAGCAATTACAAATAATAGTGTAGGAGTTGCTGGTGTAGCTCCAAATGTTAGTATCATGGCTGTACGCGTGCTGAACAATTCTGGTTCAGGAACAAATCAAGGAGTTGCAGATGGAATTACTTATGCTGCTGATAATGGTGCAGATGTAATTAACTTAAGTCTTGGAAGCACTGCTCCTTCAGCAGCAGTAGAAGATGCTGTTAACTATGCTTGGAATGCTGGAGTTGTTGTCGTATGTGCTGCTGGTAATGCAGGAAGTACTAGTCCACATTACCCAGCCTACTATACAAATTCATTAGCAGTGGCTGCTACAGATTCCAACGACAATAAAGCATGGTTTTCTACTTATGGATCTTGGGTAGATGTGGCTGCACCTGGTGAAGATATTATTTCTACGTGGAATAATGGTGGATATAATACGATCAGCGGAACATCTATGGCTGCACCACATACAGCTGGTTTAGCAGGCCTACTTGCATCACAAGGTTTAACAAATGTTGAAATCCGCGATAGAATTGAAAGTACAGCAGATCCTATTCCTGGTACAGGTAGCGACTGGGAGCATGGAAGAGTTAATGCATTTGCTGCAGTAAGTGGGGGGGATGTCCCTGGTCCCGGTCCAGATCCAACTGTAGTATTTGAAGATGATTTCGAAACGAATAAAGGATGGTCTGCAGATCCTAACGGAAGCGATACTGCTACAACAGGTATGTGGGAGCGTGCTAATCCTGAGTCTACAAGCTACAGCGGAACGAAACAACAAGGAACAACACCAAGTGGAAGTTATGATCTTGTAACAGAAGGAAGTGCAGGAAGTTCTGTTGGTGCGAATGATATTGATAATGGAGACACAACTATAGTATCACCAACAATTTCACTTCCAACTGATGGCACACTTACATTATCTTTCTCTTATTACTTAAGTCATTACTCTAATGCTACTAGTGATGACTACTTCCGTTTGAATCTCGTACGCTCAGGTGGAAGTACAGTAACTTTATTTGAAGAATTAGGAACTTCCAGTGATCAAGATGCGGCTTGGTCGGAAACATCAATTGATCTTTCTGCTTATGCTGGAGAAGATGTTCAGCTTCAATTCGAAGCGGCAGATGCTAGCACTCCTAGCTTGGTAGAAGCTGCAGTAGATGATGTCAAAATCGTACAAAGTACAGCATCCACTTTAATAGAACAAGCGATAGATTAAAGACTGTTTTTAAATAAACTATCATATTTAACCCCTAATCATATTTGATTATAAAAGTCATCCGTAAACATCCTAAGCCCTTATTGATCTGGGCTTAGGATGTTGTTTGTTTCAATCATCTTTAGTATTGAACAAAACCAATCCATTTGTTATATTTTACATAAATTCAACTTGTGATTAGGAGAGTGCATAGATGTATATTCCAAGAGCTTTTGAAATACAAGATAAAGAACAAATTTTTGAGTTTTTAAAGAAAAATAGTTTTGGAATGTTAGTTTCTAATCATGATCAGCTCACTGTTTCACATTTACCTTTTTTGATAGATCAAAAAAACATGAAATGTTACGGTCATATGGCAAAAGCCAATCAACAATGGAAAGAGTTAAATGGGCAAGAGGTGTTAATCGTTTTTCAAGGACCACACGCTTATATTTCCCCTCAGTGGTACAATGAAGAAAAAACAGTACCTACTTGGAACTATATGTCCGTTCATATTTATGGGGACTTTATTATTCAAAATCAAGACGAGCATGTCATCGAACAACTAGAGTCTATGGTCAATACATATGAATCTGCTTTTGAAACACATTGGAAAGCTGATTTTTCCTCAGATTACAACCAAAACTTAGTAAGACATATTGTGGGATTTGAAATTCTGATCAAGGATATACAGTGTAAATTTAAATTGGGGCAAAACCATCCTATTAAGAGAAGGAAAAATACGATCATGGGATTAAGAGGAACGAACCAACATGAGTCTAGTCAAATCGCTGATGCGATGGAGAAAACACTAAAGAAATAAAAATTCAAATTTAATACTCCCTCTTGGGAGTATTATTGTTTACTATAAGAATTTCAACTTTTCCCATTCCTCTCGTAACATCCCCATCTTAACAGAATCATAATAATCCCCGTCTACGATTCTAGCTTTTCTAATTCTTCCTTCCTCAATCATTCCAATCCTACTAGCTAAGCGAATCATTCTCTCGTTTCCTGACCAAGTAGAAATCCCTACTCTTACAACATCCATCTTTTCAAAAATATAATCCGTCCATAAAGAAAAAGCTTCTGTGCCATACCCACCAGACCAATAACTAGAGTCATAAATGACAATTCCATTACTAAGCCAATTCGTACATTCATCCTCCCAATACCAACCTACTGTACCAATTAAATTCCCATCAACTTCTATAACCAATATATTTCTCGGTTGAACAGTCCTTACTTTTATTAAATCATTCTTATGGTCTTCCACAAACTGTTTAAGTGTCTTTTTTGGTCTAGTGTAATAAGGACCGTTCCACTTTAAATGTTCTCTATCTTCGGCTTCATAATTATAATAATATATCATTTGAACATCTTTTTCTGCTAAATCCCTTAGAATAACTTTTTGACCTATTATGTTAATCATATTAGCTTGCATAGTTTCCTCATTCCTAGTAATCATTCTACATGACGTTAATTTTTCTTCTCACGTTCAATAATTAAATCCTGTTTACCACGAATTTTATAACGCTCTGGCGTATGAATATTTTTACCAAAAGTAAACTGGTTTGACCAAAAGAACAATGGATTCGTATCATATAATACTTCTTCAAACTCTATACCCGAAATTTGGCTAATCATACTTAGTGGTACTTGATAATTTTCGATGGTTTTAAACAACTTACCATATTCATTAAACCAAAAATCATCTTGTTTAACCACAAAAGCTAAGGAACGTATTTCCTTTTTTTTATTAACATAAAACATAACCTTCCAAAAACCAGCAGGTATTTGAATACCACAACCTAACTTTTTATCTTCCCCACAATACTCCCTATCATGATCTGTAAAAATGGGACCTGTAAAAATCGAAAGTTTTTTCAAGTAATTATCATCATTCTCTAAGATCCAATTTTCAATTTGATTCCACACCCCTTGATTAATTTCACCGTGTTGTAAAACGATATTTCCCCAGCAAAAAGAATCAAAATTCGCTTGTTTTGCTTCTTCTAGACTTCCCCAGCAAACGTCTTTTCTTCGAACCATATGTCCTCGATCCCAGGGGTTACTTCTATAAAACTCGTTTCCAATCTGATTCTCCACACCCATCCGATTGCAAAAATGCCAATCATCTTTTCGCCTAACGTTTTTCATCGTATTTTTGTCTATATTATTAGCACCATAAATTAGAAATCTGCGCCTTTTATTCATCACTAAAGAAAAGTGTGTATAGTGAAACAGTTCACCACAATTTAATGCATCTAATTTTGTTTGATCAATTAACCTTGGTACTGGGATACTGTAATCATTTCCTAAGAAGTTGGGATCGAAACCTTTTTTATTCATACGTTGTCCCTCCTTATTTTAGTATACTGTGTTTTTAAATATTATGACATATTATATGGAAGTTGTTGTTATTTAGTATAGAAAGAATTTATAATGGAAAAGGAATTGATTACTTTTATCGAATATATATATATTAGGTTTAAATTAAAATAGAATGGGTGGATGGTATGGAAGTGAAAAACAATATTAAATTTGAAAAAATGGAATACGTAAGACCAGATGTAGAAAATATTGAACAACAATTTCACGTTTTATTAGAAGACTTTAATTCAGCTGAAAATGCTGAGCAACAAGTTCAATCCATGAAAAAGATAAATGAAATCCGCAATTCATTTGATTCTATGAGTCAACTAGTTTACATAAGACATACTGTGAATACTAACGATGAATTTTATAAAAAAGAACAAGACTTCATGGATGAAAAAACACCGATTATGCAAAACATTACTAGTAAATTCTACAATGCACTTGTTCATTCAAAATTTCGAGAAAAGTTAGAGGAAAAATGGGGAAAACAACTCTTTGATTTAGCAGAACTAAGTTTAAAAACTTTTTCACCTGACATCATAGAGGACTTACAAAAAGAAAATAAATTATCTAGTGAATACGTAAAGTTAATTGCATCTGCAAAAATTAATTTTGAAGGGGAAGAACTTAACTTAACACAATTAAATGCGTATACCCAGTCCCCAGACCGTATATTACGAAAAAAAGCCGAAAATACAAGAACTGACTTTTTTGTTGAAAATGAAGAACAGATTGATAACATTTATGACCAGTTAGTGAAAGTCCGCACCAAAATTGCAAAAACTTTAGGTTATGATACTTTTACACAGTTAGGTTATAACAGAATGTCGAGAACAGATTATGATGCTAAAATGGTCTCCAACTTTAGAAAACAAGTTAGGGAAACTATAGTACCTATAGCAAATGAACTTCGTCAAAGACAACAAGAACGTATAGAAGCACCTACTCTATACAACTATGATGAGAATTTCAACTTTAAATCTGGGAATGCTGCTCCTAAAGGAGATGCAGAATGGATTATAAATCATGGTAAAACAATGTATAAAGAACTATCCCATGAAACAAATGAATTCTTTCAGTTCATGTCCAACAATGAGTTAATGGACTTAGTAAGTAAAAAAGGGAAAGCAGGTGGCGGATACTGTACTTATATTAGTGAGTTTAAATCTCCTTTTATTTTTTCAAACTTTAATGGTACTTCAGATGACATTGATGTATTAACACATGAAGCAGGTCATGCCTTTCAAGTTTATACAAGCCGTTCTTTGGATATACCAGAATATAACTGGCCTACGGCTGAAGCTTGTGAAATTCATTCTATGAGCATGGAGTTTTTAACATGGCCATGGATGGAATTGTTTTTTGAAGAAAACACAGAAAAATACAAATTCGCTCATTTAAGTGGAGCTATCTTGTTTATACCTTACGGTGTAGCTGTTGATGAATTCCAACATTTTGTATACGATTATCCAGAAGCCACACCACAGCAAAGAAAAGAAAAGTGGAGAGAACTTGAAAAACTATATTTACCACACCGTAAATATGATGATAATCATTATTTAGAAAACGGTGGTTTTTGGCAAAAACAATCTCATATATTCAATATTCCTTTTTATTACATTGATTATACTTTGGCACAAATTTGCGCCTTACAATTTTGGAAAAGAGCACAAGAAACCCCTTCTGAAGCCTGGAAAGATTATTTGCACTTGTGTAAATTGGGTGGCTGTAAATCTTTTATTAAACTTGTGAAAGAAGCAAATTTAATTTCACCATTTGAAGACGGTTGTGTTCAGTCTGTAGTGGGTGATATTGAAACATGGTTAAATCAAGTGGATGATAAAAAACTTTAATATACACAAAAAGTAATGAGCACTAGTGTGAGTTCATAAAAAAGACGATTTGCCCTCTTAACATAAGGGAAATCGTCTTTTTATCTGAAATAAATGAATATGGATTAGAGGTTATCTAGTACTAAAACTAATACCTGTATCATCCATATTACTTACTTTTGTAGCACCTGATATATTCATTTGTCCAGTTGCAAGACTTATACCTAAACTACCAATCCCTACCTCTGTATGTGCGTAATGACCAAAGACATTTCCAGTTGTAAAATTGTTGTTAGCTAAAGTCGTATTGAAATACATATATCCCCTATTATTACGTACTTGGTATATTGAGTCGGTAGCAAATAAATCGTATTCAAAAGCGATTCCGGCAGTTGACTTTTGTGTTGCGGAATTACTAGTAACATTTTTAGTATCTTGGTAATTCCCAAATACAGAATAACGATCATAAGTATATTTAAAAAATTCAGAATTTTGATTATAAGTAAAAGCATCTGAATAAGAGATTCCAACTACGTCTCTCAAAGCGAAATATGGGGTTGTTAGCCATTCGAAATCATGTTTAAAACGGTATTGTCCAGTATAATCTCCGCTTGAGTCTACATACTTGGTAACATATGTTGTAACTGACATCCAGGATGTTTGCTCTGAATCAGATATAGTATCATTTAAAGTTGAAAATTCTATATTTTGCAATTCCTTTTCTTCTTTCCATTTTTTTATGTTATCTTTTGCAATTTTTTCACTAACTTCTTTAACCTTATTATTTTTTGCATCTACTTCAAACCATTTTTTTTGTTTTCCTATTACTTCACCATATAATCCCTCTTGCAATTTATACTCTTCAATGTTCATTTGATCTATATCTTCTAATGTAAAGCCTAGTCCTTGTAAACGTTTAATTTCTTTGCCTGATAGTTTCGATACATCTTTTACTAATAAATTATCATCAAATGCATTCAAGTTAGTAGATGCATTTGAAACAGCTCCTTGACCAATTAATAATGAGATTACTAACATAATAGATAATATTTTTTTCATTTTACATTCTCCTCTAATAATTATTTTATTATATCTGAATTCATGAGGTAACTTTCATAAAATTAAAGATACAAAGAGGTTTTAGTATAAAAGTGAAAAAATCATTCTAAAGATGGACCTCATATTGAACCTGTTCTCGATTAGTATGTAATTCCATGGTGTGCCGATCAATATCTTAATTTTTTAAATTGATTAAAATTTTCTTTCATTCATTAGTTTGAAAAGCTTTTCATATTTATTTTGCTAGAAAAATTCGTTAATAACAGTTAGTGATCAATAATTAGATTTGTTTTGATAGGGAATAGCTAGTTTCATCTTTTCTATATAATATCTTTTTCTCCAATTCTCCTTTCCTTTTTTAATTACTATTTCTTTATCTTTAATAAACACACCCCTTTCTTGCAGATTCATGATTAATTCTTTTTAACCACCAAAAATTAGATAGTTATCTCTAACAATTATAATTATATAATAATATGAAAAAATATACAATAATAGATTAATATGTTTATATGCTAATAATTAGATTTAAATCCCAAAATATAGTTTCATATGCCCACCGAACTTATCATAAAATGGGGGAGTTCTTCAAATTATATCTATACCAAAAGCCCTTTTTTTAGAAAAAGGGCTTTCGTACAAACCAAACTATTTCTCCAATGCATAAATTAAATAAAAGTGAAAGTGAAATGGAATTAAATTCTGTATAACTGTAATTTTGAAATTCACATAATGTGATTAATACCTATAGGCAATATATTTTTTGAATCTCCTATTTAATGAAGAGGTGAAAAGGTGGACAGATGTAAATGTTTTTTAGGTTTATGCTTAGGTGCTTTCATTGCATTAGCAGGGATTGCGATTGACTTAGGGATCGCTGCCAGTGGTCTTGTCATAGCAGTTTCAAGAAACCCGAGTCTTACTGATCAACTCTTACAATTCACTATCTTTATAGCAGTCATACCTAGTATCATTATTTTTCTAATTTCCTGAGACCAGCCTACGCCTCTGTTGCACTAAATTCATACATTCTATCCATTCCTTAAAAACATAAAATCCATCTAATGATGGATTTCTGCAAATTAACCTTCTGTTTTATTCCACTCTTCCATTAAACTATCAAATTTTTCCATAACTTTTTTATGTTCTTCGTTAAATTCTTCTAAACTTATTACACCTTGGTCAGCTAATATTTTTGTTAACGCAATGATTTTTGCATCTGTATTTATACTTTGTTCTATCAAACCCTTTATTGATAGTTTGTCCATCATTTTATCCATTAAATAACATCCTTTCTGAACCAAATACTATTACAGCTATAATAACATGAAAAGTTTATCATTATAAATTTTTAAATATCTTACTAGATAAATCTTGCCAAAATGGTGGCGTTAGATTCGTTACTAACACCCCTCCCATATCAAAAATCAATTGTGGTTTTGTATTCATCTCTATATGCCCCTATTCCAGTTTCTGTTAATTAGTTTAAGTTTTTTCAATGACATCTTTCAAAGTCTTTAACTGTCCACTATCTGCTTTTCTAATGGCGATGTTTATCAAAGGCGCAATGATTTTAACCATACCTGATGCCTCGCATTTTGCTACAAGTGAAACTTTTGTTGTGTTATCTGATTGTTTTGTTAAAGAGTATGTGTAATCTGCTCGAAACTTGCCTTGAATAGAGGTAAATGTAAAGCTCTTAAAAGGATTAAATTGTGTAATCGTTGATGTTCGCTCCTTATCTCTTGCTTTGAAAGTAAAGTTTGTCCCATTTTTGACTTGTCCTGCTGTATTTTTTTTCATATAAGGTATATTTGGCATCCATTTAGGAGCATTTTCCTCCATAGCAATTATAAACTGCCACACGTTCTCTATATTTTCTTTCACTACTGTACTTTCAGAAAAAACTTCGCTCACTTTTTTGACCTCCTAGAATCATTTTTCATTTACGATATTATCTTATATCTTCCCCTGAAAAATATATTGTAAATTCTTTACCTGTTCAGAGGCACAAATTTGACATCCTCCCCTTTTTGTAATTGCTCTCCATAAATTTCCTTTCTTGAAGAGATATATTCAGTAGGAGACATTCCAGTAAAAGCAAGAAAATCTTTATTAAAATGAGCCTGATCATAATAATGGTTTGTTAAAGCAATTTCTAACCATGAAACATCCTTAGATGGATCAATTGTGTTTAATACTTGATGAAAACGCAGTACACGCATAAGTTTATTTGGAGTTAATCCGATGTTTTCGTTGAATTTTTGAATTAAATGTTTTTGACTTACTCCGATTTCTTTACTTATGGATTGAATAGTTGTATCTATCTGCATTTTATTTATTTTATACAGGGCAGGAACTATGATTTTAAAACGATCTTCATTATCTTTTAATTTCTTCAATAATAGCTCTTCTAAAATGATAAACTGTTTATTTATATCTTCCTCTTCGTACACTCTCTCCCTAGCTTCCTTTACAAAGGAACTCCAGATAAGTGACATGTCAATGATCTTCGATTCTAACTCCTTCATAGAGAAATTAAAAAATGCACTCCCACCTCCAGGTTTGAATCGAATTCCGATCATGTTACTATCCCCTAGAGATTCTACTAACAAATGCTGTGTATGTAAACCAACAATCCAAGCTTCTTTATTGATTTGAAAGTTCATAGGCTTTGAGGGCTCAACCATTGCTTTATGAAAACCTCCAAAGTTTATAATTAACTCCATATGTTCAGTTGGAAGTATTTTTTCTTTTCCTGTGGCAGTTTGTCCTTTTACTCGCCATAAACAATCAATATAGAGAGATATAGGATATTTTGGAGTATATGAAATGAACATTAGTTTTCCTTCTTTATTTATTAGTATGGTTAAATAGAATTTTATCATATATAAGTTTTTATCTTTATTGTAGTCATATTACAAATTAAAAAATACGGCTACCAGGTCAATTTTCTATATTTATTTCAAATATTAGATGAAAATAAGAAAAAAGACACCGCCTTAATAGCAGTGCCCTTGAATTTTTCTCTATTATCCTAATCTAAATATAATACCATGTCCGCCTTTTGGATATTCCCATTTGATGTTTTCATGTGGACAACCAATACGGCAGCTTCCACATTCATGACAGCCTTCATATCCTACATGCATCCGAATGTCTTCCCACTTGTACACTTCTGCTGGGCAAAAAATTGTACAAAGTTTATCTGGACATTTTTCTATACAAACATCATGACTCAAGACGTGTAAATGTGATTCTGTATCTGCCTTAAATCGGATCAGGTATTGTTTTTCCTCAATCGTTTGAGCATTTTTGTTCTCTTCCATATTTATTTCATCACCTTCCATGCACGATACATGTCTTTAACAACTGTAAATGTGCCTTTATCTTTGGTAAATGTTTTTAGAGCTTCCTTCTGTTTGTCTCTTTTAGAAGTGCCGTCAACGGTTAAAAAGCTGCTGGCAGCACGATTGATCATCGGAATGTAATCTTTAAAATATTGTGGTTGTTCCTCAAAGGTATGATTCGCATCTTTATACTTTTTCAAATCCTTACCTATAAAGCTGTCAAGGATAGCAGTTTTATAACTGGATAAAGTATCTTCTGAAAAGTCCCCTTTTTCTTTTGCTGCAATGATCGTTTCTGCTGCAAGAGTTCCAGAAGCCATAGCCATATTAGAACCTTCACGATGAATACCATTCACCATCTGTGCTGCATCTCCAACTAGTAACACACCATTGCCGTACAACTTAGGAATGGAATAATATCCACCTTCAGGAATTAAATGAGCTAAATATTCCGCAGACTCTGCTCCTTTAATAAGTGGACTCACCATCGGATGGTTTTTTACGTATTCTATCAATTCATATGGTTTCATTTTGGCTTTAATCATACTTGAAAGTGTTGTTCCTACTCCTAAATTCAAGCTGTCTTTATTTGTATATATAAAGGCAGTTCCTAGATTTCCTTTTGTTGCATCACCAAATAATTCTATCGTAACCCCCTGATTATCCTTAACATTAAAACGATCATTAATGACCTCTTTCGGAAGGTTCAAAACTTCCATGACCGTGAGTGCAACTTCATCTGGTTTTAGTTCGTTGTGATAACCTAATTTTTTCGCTAAAAGTGAGTTTACACCATCTGCAAGCACAACCACATCTGCATAAACGTCCCCATCTGGACGATCCGTTCTTACCCCCACTACTTTTCCATCTTCCACAATACATTCCAACACTACGGTTTCATTAATAAGTAGAGATCCCACTTCGACTGCTTTATTCGCGAACCACTGATCAAACTTAGCTCTTAGAATTGTATAATTATTACAAGGCTCTTGTTCCCAATCGTTATTTTTCACACTTGTGGTGACCATTGAATTTCCATCCAACAGCCAAGCTCTTTGTTCCACAATGGCTCTTTCTACTGGTGCATCCTTCCAAAACTCGGGAATGACGGCTTCCATTTGTTTACGATAAAGCACGCCCCCCATCACATTTTTAGAACCAGGGTATTCACCACGTTCAATCTGTAAAACTTTTAATCCTGCTTGTGCACATTTATAAGCACAGGAAGTACCGGAAGGTCCAGCTCCTACAACAATCACATCAAATTTTTCAGGCATGTTTCAACTCACCATCCTCTTGTTTTAAAGCTGTTTTGAATTCTTCGATTAATATCGGTAAAATCTCAAGTGCATCTCCAACTACAGAATAAGTAGAAGCATCAAATATAGGAGCATTTGGATCTTTATTGATCGCTATAATAAGTTCTGAATTTTTCATCCCAACAACATGCTGCACGGCTCCAGATATCCCGATGGCAAAATAGATTTTTGGTGTAACTGTAATTCCCGTCTGTCCAATTTGATGATCGTGTCCAACCCAACCCGCTTCAACTACATCCCGGCTCGCGCCAACACTACCTCCTAAAACTTCTGCTAATTCATGAATTAACGTAAAACCTTTTTCATCCCCAAGTCCTTTTCCGCCTGCAACGATGATGTCCGCTTCGTCAAGTTTCAACTTTTTCTTTGTATCTTTCACGATTTCCAATACTTTTGTGCGTAAACTATCTTCATTAACATCCAAAGATTCCTCGATGATCTCCCCTTTGCGTCCCATCTCAGGTTGCAGTGCTTTCATTACCTTTGGTCTGACGGTCGCCATTTGTGGTCTGTGTTTTTTACATAAAATCGTAGCCATAATATTTCCACCAAACGCAGGACGACTCGCTTCTAGTAATCTCGTTTCCACTTCTACATCTAACATCGTTGTATCTGCTGTTAATCCCGTACACAAATCCGTCGCAACGGCACTTGCTAAATCTTTACCGTTTGGTGTAGCTCCAAACAGGAAAATTTCAGGCTGATATTTTTCCGCAAAGTCATTGACACCCTTCATAAAAGATTCTGTACGATAGTTCTTTAAGATAGGATCATCCATCACATAAACTTGATCTGCTCCATATTCAAATACGGTTGGGCATAGATGTTTGACTTTATCTCCTAAAAGAACACCGGATAGAGGAACATCCAGTTTATCTGCAAGCTTGCGGCCTGCCCCTAATAACTCCAATGAAACGTTTACAATCCGTCCTTCCTTTTGTTCCATGTATACCCATACACCTCTGTTGTTTTCCATCAGGCTCTCCCCCTCTTTTTCTCAAAAAGCTCAGGTTTTTCAAGCAGTAAGGATACTATTTGTTCCGATTGCTGTTCAGCGTTTCCTTCTATTTTCTTCCCACCTTCAAGTTTTGGAGGGGCAAACATTTTCGATACAATTGTTGGTGATCCTTTTAAACCTAGCTGTTTTTTATCTACATCGTTTAAATCATCCACTTTCCATATCGTTGGTTCGTAACGCGCTGCTTTAATCATATTTGGTAGTGGTGAATAAGATACTGGATTAATATCTTTTTCCACTGTTAATAAACAAGGTAAACTGGATTCGATCATCTCATATCCATCTTCTAATTTACGTTTTACTACCACTTTTCTTTTCTTTTGATCCACTTCTTTAATTTCAATTACATTCGTAATCGGGGGAATATCTAATCTTCTAGCAATCCCTGGTCCCACTTGACCCGTATCCCCGTCGATTGTTTGTTTTCCACATATAATGATATCTACTGGTTTTTCTTCTAGCATTTTTTCAAACGCTTTATAAAGTGCATAACTTGTTGCTAATGTATCTGCTCCAGCAAAAAAACGATCTGAGATCAGATACCCATCGTCTGCACCGATTTCAACACATTTTCTAATCATCTTTACAGCATTAGGAGGTCCCATAGATAATACGGATACGGTACCACCAACTTTTTCTTTTAATCGAACACCTGCTTCAACGGCATGAGAGTCAAAAGGATTAAGTATAGCTGGTATTCCCCTTCTGTCTAACGTATTTGTTTTTGGATTAACTTTAATGATTCGAGTGTCAGGTACTTGTTTTACGCAAACCACGATGTGCATGTCTAAAATCTTCCCCCTTGTAAAATGAAATATATATCAATCACAAATATGTGATTGTATTCACATAGTTAAACCTAAGATGACCTCCACCTTTACTGGTTATCACTAGAATCGGTTAGATGGGTTATGTGGAATGAGATTTATTTAATTCATTAATAATAAATTGTAAGTGCTTACACAAAGTGCAGATTCATTCATATATGGTTAAGTAAGTTAAATAAATAATGAGTTAGGTTGAATTTTCAAGTGTAGTTAGATTAAAATCCCTGTAATTGTAGGTCATTTTATAATATTTATGTGGAATCCATTGTGAGTAAGATTGTTTTCATTAAAGTTCATAACTAGATTTATCATCTGTGTATCATGAGGTAAGATTAAATTACGTTGATTGTGAAAGTACTTTTTTTCACATATTATTATATCACAACATTTACACATTTTGATTAAAAATTTAGATTTTTCAAAACATTTGAGAATAACGCCTAACATAAGAGGTTTTACCGAATTCGAAATATGAAAAAAAGTGTATCTCATCAGCTACTGAAATACACTTTATGCATAAAGTCTATAAATACAGAATGATTGCCAAACAATAGAATTTAAAGTTTAACCGGACATTTTCCCACCGCTTGTTCTTCCCCTACTAATACTTTAGCTAATGCCTCAATCATCATCGGTCTGTTTTCATAACACGCTAAAAATGTTTTAACTTCAGGATAAGCTTGTATATCATAAGGAGTTCTAATGGCTACAGTTATAAGTCTAGTTTTCATCTTTTCACAGCGTTCTACCAACATTTTAACCAATTCCATTTGTTTAGGAGAGGACTTAGCATTATATGTTACCACTACGATTTGTTTAAAGATTGAACTTCTTTCTAACAGCTGATGGATTTCTTCTTTGCAAGGGTCTGAATGAATTTTATACTCGACTAAACTGAGAATACTATTTTTTAATATCTCTCCTAAACTTGCCTCCTGTTTTCCCACATCATCCACTGGACTCGTAAGTCTTTCTTCAGGCCAAATCACTAACGTTTTCAGACTAGTATCCAAGGGTAGTTGATGAGTGTCATCTTTAACAAGAGTAACACACTTCTGAGTCATTTCTTGTGCTATTTTTTGATGTGAATCTATCCCTATCTTCGATTTAACCGATTCAAAATTCTTTTCAATTTGTCCAATATACCGTTTCTCTTTTAATTTTAAAATTCTTTCTACTGATTCATTAATTCTTTCTTCAGAAATTCTTCCTTCTTGAACTGCTTTTAAAACGGCATCATATGCCATGACTTGCCTTTCAAATAAGTGACTAACTAAAATAACATCTGCACCAGCATCAATCGCTAATACAGCACCTTTGTCAATCCCAAACTCTTCTGAAATAGCATTCATCTCTAAGCAGTCCGTAACAACAACACCATCAAAGTTCAGTTCTTCCCTTAATAAACCTGTGATGATTTTATTGGAAAGCGTTGAAGGTTTACGGTCTGGTTCTACAGAAGGGAACATAATATGAGCCGTCATGACAGCATCAACCCCATGTTCAATTGCTTGTTTAAAAGGAACTAATTCAATTTCTTTCAATCGATTTAAACTATGTGTAATTTCAGGTAAAGACAAATGTGAATCAACTTGTGTGTCTCCATGTCCAGGAAAATGTTTAATAACAGCAGAAACATTTGCAGCTTGATATCCGTCAACCATCGCAGTACCCATATTTCCAACAAATTTTGCTTCATCACCAAAGGATCGAACACCTATGACTGGATTATCAGGGTTGTTATTAATATCAAGACAAGGAGCCAAATTCATATTGATCCCCAATACACGTAATTCTGACCCTGAAATATATGCGGCTTGATAGGCTATATCTGGGTTACCTGTCGCTCCTAATGCCATATTCCCTGGAAAGAAAGTAACACCCTGGTCGATACGGTTCACCATTCCGCCTTCTTGATCTAAACTAATGAACAAAGGAACATTACTATTTTTTTTAGCTAATTGTTGTAATGAACCAGATAATCGATGAACTTGATCAACAGAAGATATATTCCTACGAAAATAAATTATTCCACCAATATGGTATTTAGTTATTAATGTTTCAATTTCCTTTGTTGGCTGCAAACCGTCAAAACCACAAATAAACATCTGACCGATTTTTTGTTCCAAACTCATGTTTTGAACTTCCATTCATTCCCCTCCTATACCATCCTTGTAAAAAATAAACTAAGAAAGAAGGATTCGATTATTCCTAAAATTTATCCTCACTCAGTGATTTTGTTAAACATGGTTCTATATTCTGAAGGAGATATTCCCTCATTTTTTTGAAATACTTTTGTAAAATATCTTCGTTCAGAATATCCAATCATTTTACCGATCTTAGTGATGCTATTGTCCGTCATTATTAATAAAGATTTTGCTAAATCCAATCTTTGTTTGGTAACATACTCCACGAAAGTCATTTGAAAATGTTGTTTAAATAAAAGGCTAAAATAACTCGGACTGATTTTTAGATAATCCGATAATTCATCAATGCTTAAATCCGACGATATATGATGTTGAATATAATCACCTGCTGAAATCATCATTACATCACTACTTTTCTTGCTACAAATTTTATCCAAACAAAAGGTATTCAGCTCATTCATGGCTTTTAACAGATCATTTACAGAGCTACTATGCTGAAGCATCACCCAATATTTTTGTTCTTCTTGTGAAGTGATAATTTCTAACTCATTCATTTCTCTTATTAAATGTAAAAACATAAAATGTAAAACTTGTTGAGCCGTTTGATATGAATTTTCTGTTATGACTTTGATCTCTTTAACTATTTGTTTTAAACTAACGTCCACTTTGCCTCGATCTGATTGTTTCAAACCTGTTATCAATTCTTTTAAAGTATTCCACAACGAAAAATCTGAAACAGAATCAAATTGGTTCTCTTTATCTGAATAGTGTTTATTTGATTTTAAAACTAAAACCGATTGCAATTTTTTGTACGTTTCTGACAGTGATCGCATGGAGACCGTTTTGTCCCATACAACCATATTGATTTTTAATTTCAAATATTTATTCACCATATTTTGCAGATCCTCAGTTAATTCAAGCATTTCTTCTCTCTGAAAAAGTTTTTCAGAGTCCCTCTCTAATATGACACACCATTCTCCATCACGAGTTTGTAATACTATCGGTTTCTCAACAAATTCAATCAAAGTTTCATGTAATACATTCTTAACTGCAAAGTTCCATAGTTTCTTTTCATTCTGACTCCATTCCATTGATTTTTTAAAATAATCCTCGATATCTATTAGAAAAAAATTAAACTGTTTTGATTGTAAAACGTTTATTTCCTCATTAAAACTTAATGAATGCGAAGAATAATTCATGATCACATCATAAAATACTTTTTCATAAGCTAAATCTGTAATATTATCAAACTTTTGTTGGGTCATATTTTGCTGTTTTCGATGTTTTATATTTTTTGTTATCCTATAAATCGTATCTTCCAGTTTGATATAATCTATAGGTTTCAATATATATTCTCTCACTCGATATTGAATAGCCTTTTGAGCATACTGAAATTCTTGAAATCCTGTTAATAGAATGACTTCACAGTCTTTATTTTGTTCCCGGAGATGTTTAATAAAGGTTAGTCCATCCATAACTGGCATTTTAATATCACATAAAATAAGATCCAATTTTCCATGTTTATTTTCAATATCTATTGCCTCTTGTCCATTTACTGCTGTTTTTACAGTATTGTACCCCATTTCTTTCCAAGGAAGAACAACTTGTAGATTTTTCACAATATGAATTTCATCATCTATAATCAGCGCTTTTAGTTTCATTCCATCACATCCTTATCCAGGTATAACACACTTGATGATTGTTCCATTATCGTCACTACAAATGTAAATTCCGTACTGATTTCCATAGTGAATACGAATACGCTCAGCAACATTTTTAATACCTAAACCATGAGTTGCTTTCGAATGCTGATCTAGTTTTATTTCCTCCCCATATTTGAACTCCTGTAGTATTTGATTCGGTATACCTCTTCCATCATCCTCAATATAAATAGCAATATGATTCTTCTCTAGTTTTCCAATTATACGTATCGTTCCTTTTTGTTCTGCTCGATCAAAACCATGCTGGATACTATTTTCTACAAATGGTTGCAGTGTTAATTTCAAAATATTAGCATTTAAAATCTCTTCAGGCATATCGAATTCATATTCAAAAAGATCAATAAATCGAAATTTTTGAATTTCTAAATAACTTCTCACATGTTCAATTTCCTGTTTCATTTGAATCTCTTCATTTTCTTGGAAGCTGATACGTAAAATATTACCCAATCTCTGTACAATTTTACTTACTTTCTGACCTTCATTCTGAACAGCTAATACATTGATAGATTCTAAAGTATTAAACAAAAAATGAGGTCTTATTTGTGCTTGCATCAGCATCAATTCTGCTCTATTTTTTCTGTTTTGCTCATATTTAACTTCTTCTATTAATAACCGAACTTTTTGGATTAAATGATTAAATCCTCTGGCTAAAACCGTTCTTTCGTCATTCCCTTTCTCTTCAACGATCACATTCAATTGCCCTTTTTCTACTTTACGCATTGCTTTTACAAACCGAATGAACGATTGAACAATCCCTCGAACAAATAACAGATTAAATAACAAAGCGCTAATAATACAAAGAGAAGTGATGACCGCAATCCATATCAGAATAGTATTTGTTTCTTCAGTTAATAACGCCCATGAAGTGACAGATACAAGGTACCAATTTCCTCCAACCATATCTTCGATCCTAATCTTATAACTTGAAATGATACTTTCTTCTCCATTAAAATCACTTTTACTGCTGACAAATTTCTGATTGAAAGATAGATCTTTCGGAAGAAAATTAAAAATATTTTCACCCTTATATAAATTTTTCTGATCGAAAAAAATGGTCCCCTGATCATTCACAATCAAAAAGTGCTGCCCAGGAATTTGCCCATTTTGTTCATATGATTTAAATATGTTTATTAATTCACGTAGCTCAAGCTGCATGACGATAAAACCTAGATCTTCAAGTGTATAAAAATCTTTCACAACTCGTACATGCCTAAATAATTTTTCAGAAACTGTAGAATCAGGAATCTCAAATGGTGTTACCCAAATCGGTCTTCCTGTATATTCAAACATTTTTTCATAAACTTCAGATTCAACAATTTTTTCAAAGGATACCGACTGCAAATTTTCATTTTTAGCTGATGAAACAATTTCCTCTTCTAAATTATATAAAGTAACTTCTTGTATATAGGGATGCGTTAGTAAACTCTGTAATATCGTTTTTTCGGCTTTTATTTTACTAAGTTCATTTATAATTGGATTTTTAAACAATGATTGTATATCGTTACTTACTATCCAAGAATCAGAAAAATTATTAATATCTTGTACAATATATTGAATGTTTTGCGAAACCGCATGTAAATTTAATTTCGTTTGTTCACTATATTTCTCTTCTATAAATTGCAATGCAATAAAATAACCCGTTAAACCTACTAGGAATAATGGAATAATGATGAACCCAAAAAAAGCAATTAATACTTTATGACTTAATTTCAAATTCATCCTATCCTTTCACGCTACCAGCAGTTACCCCTTCAATAATTTTTTCCTGCAAAATACTGTATATGATAAGTACGGGTAAAACACTAAACACAATGCCTGCAGATAACTGAGCGTAATTTGTATTAAAAGCATCCCTAAATCCGACCATACCAACGGGTAACGTTCTTAAATGCTCACTCGATAAATAAAAGTTAGCCATTACAAATTCATTCCAATTCCCAAGGAAATTTAAAATAAATACCGTAACTAGCGGGGGAATGGAAATCGGTAATATGATTCTAGTAAACAACCCAAACGCACCTAGCCCATCCATCATTGCTGCTTCTTCTAATTCACTTGGGATTGTACGCATAAAAGCACAAATAATATAAATAGAAACAGGTAACGCAAACGTTGCATATGGGAGTATTAAAGCCCAATGTGTATTGTATAAATTAAAATCCGTGATTAACTTATAAAGGGGTACCAATAAAGAACCTGTTGGAATAACAAGACCTAATAAAATAAATGTATATATAAATCTACTTGCTTTCATAAATTTCATTCTAGTAAGAGCATAAGATGTTGCAGCTCCAAACAATAAAGTAACAACGGATGAAACGGTAGAGATATAAAAGCTATTAAAAAAATATGTGCCAATCTTAGCATTTTTCCATGCCAATATATAGTTATCAAAATTAAAAGTTGAGGGGAGACCCCAAGGATTTGTTACGATTTCAATATTATTCTCTTTAAAGGAAGAAAACAATACAAAAACAAAAGGGGTTAATATAATAAGTATATACGATAGTAATACAATATGAGAGAAGATTTTTTTCATTTAATATTCAATCCTCTCATTATTTTTTGTGATCCATTGAAATAATCCTGTGATTACAAGAGTGAAAATAAATATTAACACCGAGATTGCATTCCCATAACCATATTGATACTCACGGAACGCTTCTTTAATCATATAAGTAGCCATCACATCTGTTGTACCAAATGGACCCCCTTCTGTCATTACCCATACAATATCTAACGCTTTCATTGCTCCAGCAATAGACAATAACATTACAACAATAATAATAGGGCGAATTAACGGAATGATGATTTTAGTTGATTTTTGCCAGTTTGTTGCTCCATCAATCTCCGCTTGTTCTAACAAATCTTTTGGTATTCCTAAAATAGCAGCTAACATTAAAACGACATAAAAACCAGTCCATTGCCAGGCGTTTGTAATTAAAATAGAAATCATAGCTGTGCTTTTATCCGATAACCAATAAATTTTTTCAATTCCAAAAATAGCTAAAAATTGATTTAATAAACCTGAATCCGGCTCATAAATAAAACCCCATAATATACCAATAACAGCTGTAGATAATATAGAAGGGACAAAAACTGCCGTTTTATAAAAGCCTTTCAATCTTTTTACATTACTAATTAATAAAGCAAGAACCAAAATGATTGGTAGTTGTACTACAACCGAAAATAAAATAAAGTACACATTATTTAAAACAGATAACCAAAAATCTGAATCACCAAATGCTTCTTTAAAGTTCTCTATTCCATTAAACACGGGTGGATTTAGTCCATCCCAATCTGTAAAACCATAATAAAAGGCTTGAAAAACCGGCACACCCATAAAAATAAAATAAAACAGTATGGTTGGTAATAAAAACAAAATATAAACTAGAGGGTTTTTAAATGTTTTGTTCATAAGCATCCGCTCCAATTTTTTTAATATTAAGAAAAAATAAAATCATCTTTCTATGAACTTTCGTTAAAAAGAAAGCCACCTCCTAAATCAAAATTATGAAGGTGGCATTTAATATTTCAATAATGACTTACTTCTCTTATCCCTCTTGATTTACTTTCTCTTGCACTTCCTGCACTTCTTCTAACATTTCTTTAACGTCTACATCATTACCAAGGATTCTTTGTATTCCTTCACCTAATACTGTATTTACTTCTGCTTGAACCACCCCATCAATCGTAGGGAATGCTCCTCCAGCTAAATTCATTACATCAATAATTTCTGACATTAATGGATCTACTCCAGATAAATCTTCAATTTTCATAGATGGAAGTAATTTATCTTCAATAAGACCACGTTTTTGCATCTCATCGTTATACAGACTTTGAATAAACTGTTTGACTGCTGCTAATTTTCCTTCATCGTCAGCAATCGTTGATGAAAATCCATATCCGTTAGAGAATCCAGCATTCACAGCCGATTGATCTCCAACTCCATTTGGAACACCTGGCATTGCAAAGTAACCTACATCACCCAACATATCACCAGCTTGCTCAGGATCTGTAAATACAGAACTAGTCCAGCTACCATCAAACATCATTGCTGCTTCCCCCGTGATCAACTGATTACGCTGCTCCCCATAATCCAAACCTAATGAACCTTGTTTTAAGTATTCTTTTTCTACGAAACCTTCTAAGTATTCAAATGCCGCAACCACCTCTGGATCGGTCCATTTAGTCGTTCCTTCAACTAATCCTTGAATAGAATCAGGTCCAGCTGAATGTCCAACAAGTGTATTCATCGTCATCATCGGTACCCATGCACCTTTTGCAGCCATAGCAAATGGAACATAACCGGCTTCCTTTGCTTTCACTGCGATATCTTCAAGTTCAGCCCAAGTAGTAGGAGGCTCTACACCTAGCTCTTCAAATATAGGTTTACTATAAAAATAACCTTCAGTGAACCCCCCAATTGGAAGACCGTAAATCTCACCATCAATAGTAAATTCACCTAATTCTATAAATTGATCCGTCAATCCAAGTTCATCTAAAATTTCGCTCAATGGAAGTAATCTCTCCGCTTTTGCATATCTTATTGTATCCGCACCGCCAAACAAATCAAAAATATCTGGTTGATTTCCCGCTGCCATTTCTGCTGGTAACTTATCGAAACGATTCACTTCACCATCAACTGCTTCAAACTCATATGTTGCATTTTTCATCTTACTTTCTGCATCCGCTACAGCATCTTCCAAAAGGTTGAGACGATTTTCTTTTCCTTCACCAATTTGAGTATGACGTAAAGTAATTGTAACAGGCTCCATTTCATCTGTTTCTTTAACTACTTCTGTTCCATCCTCGTTTCCTTCTTCTGTTCCATTTTCCGTTCCACATGCTGCTAAAACAATAGAGCTCAGGAATAACACCATCATAAGTGATAGTAAAATTTTTTTCATACATTGACCCTCCCCAAAAGATTGTTAATAGTATTTGTTTCTTGTATTCATTATAGGTACAAACATAAATAAGAGAGAGGTCTAAATAAAGATAAAAGGGGGTAAAATTCTCTAATATTAAATCAATTTTTTTTGATTTATCATTGACAAAAATAGGATACAAAGATAATATGATTTATATCAAAATATTTTGATTAATTAATTAGCTTTAACTAAATCGTAATTTATTCTAATGGATTGGAGGGATTAAAATGAGTAATGATTTTGAAAAAGTTGTAAATGAACCTGTTTCTGATGAATGTTGTGGTGGACCTGCAACTACAAATGTTGATGCTTGTTGTGTTGCTGACGAAGAAGCAAAATCTGCTGGAAAAGACGGATGCGGCTGTTGAATAAATCAATTTTTTTTGATTATATAATTAAATTTTTTTAAAATATAAATGGAGGTTATGATAATGAACAACAATTTACCTGTTGCAATTATTGGTGGTGGTCCTGTCGGCTTAGCCGCCGCTGCACATTTAGTACAACAAAATGAATCGTTCATTTTGTTTGAATTAGGAAATAAAGTGGGTACCAACTTTTTAGATTATCATCACGTTCGTTTATTTTCACCTTGGAAGTACAACATAGATAAAGCAGCAAAAGATTTATTATTAAAAAACAAACTCCCCCTTCCTTCAGAAAATGAATTACCTTTAGGTGGTGAAATTGTCTCACAGTATTTAGAACCATTATCCAACTTACCTGAGTTTAAACCTCATATTCATTTAAATAGTAAGGTGATTTCTATTGGTCGAAAAGGTTTAGATAAAATGAAATCATTCGGTCGTGACGAAATTCCATTTGTGATTCATGTTCAAAAAGATAATGAGTTTAAAATGTATGAAGCTAAGGCAGTGATTGATGCTACAGGAACATGGCAAAACCCAAATCCAATCGGTTCTGGAGGCATTCATGCAAATGGAGAGCAAAAGGTACAAAATCAAATCTATTATGGCATCCCTGATGTGTTGGGTAAGGATCGAAAGCGATACGAAGGGAAAACAACCCTAGTTGTAGGAGGGGGTCATTCGGCAATTAATGCGCTTTTAGAACTTGCTGACCTTCAAAAACAAAACGAAAATACAAAACTAGTTTGGGCACTTAGAAAGAAAACAGTTAGTGAGGCTTATGGAGGAAAAGAAAATGATGCACTACCTGCACGTGGTGAACTAGGAACAAAAATTCATGAGTTAGTACAAAATGGCAAAGTCATTGTTCATACGCCAATGTTTATTCACTCCGTTCAAAAGGACGCAAATCATAAACTAAGTGTTTTAGGTGTAAAAAATGACCTAAATCATACGATTAATGAGATTGATGAAATTATTTCAAATACAGGTTCAAGGCCAAACTTTAATATGCTAAGGGAAATTAGACATGTTAGTGATCCATCCATAGAGTCTGTACCTGAATTAGCTGAACTGATCGACCCTAATATTCATAGCTGCGGAACTGTGAGACCTCATGGGGAAAAAGAGTTAAGACAACCTGAAGAACACTTTTATATTATAGGAGCTAAAAGTTATGGTAGAGCCCCTACTTTCTTATTAGCAACTGGATATGAACAAGCTCGATCTGTTGTGGCTTATATAACAGGAAATTTTGAAAGTGCAAAACAAGTTCAATTAGAATTACCTGAAACAGGAGTATGCAGTATCTCAAATGTAGTTAAACAAGAATCTGCTGTGGGGTGTTGTGGATAAATAAATTCACCAATAAACCGATCCACTTAACCTAGTCAATATTTTAAGTATGATGATGATAATTAAGAAGAGACAGAGGCAAATGAAAAGTACATCCCCATTTGTACTTTGTCTCATGTCTGGTTGAACATTTTTCCTATGATAAATCTTTGTAAATGCATATAATAGCAACCCACCGCCTGTAGTTGAAATGATCCAACTTATAAAACTTACATCATTAACAATCAATTGAAATGAACTAAATAAAACATAAATTATATATAAAGCTAAAATAAGAACATAAACAACACGAAAATTCATATAAATCCCCCCATAGAATAGTGTGATTTTTTATTAAGACAACACTATACTAGTCTTCATAAAAATATATTTATATTTTTATGAAATATGAGGACAAAATGTGAAACAATTAGAATTAATTTACAAAGACCTCTCTTACTTTCTTAGATCTTAAGAAATAGATAATCCAAAATCCACTTATCAAAACACTAAGTAAAAATTCTATTAAATTTAGTAATTCAAATCTAGAATTCAACCATTCATATAATACATATAAGATTAAAATTGATTCATAAAGTATAATGATTGTAGGTGTATACCTCTTTAATCTAATAATGGATATGACTATAACCACTACTAGAAAAATAAAGATTAGATCAACAATAAATTCCAAGACATTAACATTTTGCAAAATTTGAAATTGAAAAAATAAATATCTAACAGAAGTATATAAAATAAAACTTGTAAATAATAAGTACACAAATATAAAACCTTTAATTTTAGGATAAGCTTTCACAGCTACTACTACCCCTAAAAAGATCATAATCATCGTAATTGTAAGAGGAAAACTTTGATCCATTTCATTCATTTGTATCTTCTCCAAACTATATTGTTCTTTTCATAATAAACTAGAATAATTGTTGCAAATATATGAATTCATCCATATTTCACTTCTTTAAGTGCTTTTTTCCTACTAAGGAAAGCTTATGAGTAATTCAAATCTAGTTGAGTATATCATAATAACAAAAAGTTGTATCATAAACAAAAAAGCTGTTCACCTAAGAAAAAGGCAAACAGCTTTTTATTCGTAAATCTAATCTATAGTTAAATCTGATGTAACTACTTCTTTTTCTATTTTCACATCGTCTACTCCCGCTTCAACAAGGCTTCCACTACTTGCATCTGCTGCTTCAAATTGGAGTTGAATTGTTTGACCTGCATAGGAAGACAAATCAACGGATTGGAAAGACCAGTTTGCATCTTGATCAACCCCTGCCCCTAGGTCTTCAAATATTGTATCCACAGATCCACCTTGTATTACACTTAATCTGAAATAATCTGCACTGGAGGCATTTGAATAATGGCTAAAATAGTAAGAGAACGATACGGATAAATTTCCATCTGTAGGTAATGTGATGACAGGTGAAACAATAGTAGTATCACCACTATCGATATCATTCGCACCTACAGAACTTCCTGCACTTCCTCCAGTTACAAGATCATAACTTCCACTTGTTGTTGTTCCTTGCTGTTTTGTTCCGCTATAACTTGTGGTTTCAGGATTTGCTCTTTCCCACATACCTGTTGTGGCTGTATCTGTTCCATTTGGATCTGAAGTCCAACCTTTATCCGTTTCAAAATCATCTTCAAATACGATTTCTGTCTCTCCTCCACCGTCTCCTCCACAATATTGTGCAGCTTTACCAATAACATCATATGGACAATCCGCTTTATCAGTTAAGTATAGTATAGGATCACGGTTTCGTTCAGTTTCTCTTTGAATAATTTCATCTGGAGGATAAAATCCTGGATTGGAAGATGTAGGATACATTTCATACGTAAATGACATGATTTTGTGTTCTCCATAGGTCCAATCTGTCATATCACCATCCGTAATATATAAATCACTAGATTGTTGAGGAGTATAGCCATTCATATTCGCCATCTGATTGGCTAACGTTACCATAACATCATGATCGTCCTGTGTCATATCACTCGGTACATCCGTATAAGTGTAACCATATGGATATAAAATTAATTCTCCATACGTATGGAAACTTACTGCTGTTGTAATTTGCATTTTACCATCAATCATTCTACTATCAACAAAGTTTCTCAATGCATTTGTTTCTGGAGCTGAAAAAGGACTACTTCCACGGTATGTATCACTACTAGTACTACCGCTTGATCCTCCACAACATCCCCAATTGTATCCATAATTTCGATTCAAATCTGTACCTACATAACTAGAACCACTATTAACTTGGCGATTTTTGCGCCAAAAGTCATAGCTTCCATTTCTTACATCATATTCTCCACCATCTGGATTTAAGTTAAATACAAGGAAAATCTCTCTATTATCTACTAAGTTAGTAATCTCTGAATTCGTACCATACTCGTCAGTGAATAGATTCATTAAATACAATGTCATTTCAACGGTTAAGTGTTCACGGGCATGATGAAGACCAGTATATAAAACTTCTGCTTCATCTTCATCTGCAGATGGATTATCACTAATTTTGACAGCCCATATATCCCTGCCTTCATATGATTGACCAATACTAAATTTCTCAAGAATATTTGGGTGATCTATTGTAGCTTGATCAATTTCATCTACCATCTCTTGATAATTGTGATAGCCACTATCTGAATTAGGGAAATCCAAAGCTTGCAATTGATCATTAGTCATTTGTTCAGTTACTGAGAAATTTAATTTCTTTAAATCTTTAACTTCTGTAGGGTGTGCGATAACAATGACATAATTTTCACCAATTTCTTCAATCACAACACCAGTTCTAGCAATTTCAGTTCGTTGTTCTTTTGTAGATACATTATCAATTCTGAACATAAGTGGGCCTTCTGTTTCCTTCTTTTGCACCTCTGAATTTGCTTCAACAATTGAAGATACTGGTGTAATAAGCGGTGTTGCAACTAAACAAAACATTAAAATCACTGAAAAACATAAACGATAACCTTTAATTGACTTCATTGTAATCCTCCTTCTATTAAATTCTCAACTATCATTTTCATCATAACATCATATTCATCATAAAAAATGATTATGAAAATATATGGAAGAGAAGCTAGATTTTTAGGAAATTCGTCTAAACTTTTACATAAAGTGAAAAAACCCCCACTTACCAAACTAGTGTTTGGTAAGTGGGGGTTATCTTTTCACTATCCCTATGGTCTAACTGTAACTGTTACTTGACCAGGTTTTACCTCTAATTCACTTACTACTAAATCTATAATAGAGACGGCTTCACTTTTTTCTATCTTACTTGTTTGTATTTCTACTTTCCATTGATTATCCTTCTCAGTCACCATTGCTTCCGGATAAGTTTGCATTAATTGCTCTTCTATATAATCAACCTTTGTCCCTTTGTCCTCCATGGTTTGGATATCATCATAAGCTTTTGTATAGGTTTCAGTATTTTCAGAGGTAGCAACTACCGCCAATAAGGTTTCCATTTCTTTTCCCATCTCTTCCAACCTTTGCATTTTAGCAGCAGTATAGTAATCTTCTCCTAATCCTTCTGTCTGAATTTGTTGTAGAACCTCTTCATCTGTTTTTACAACGGTTTCCTCGTTAATCCACTCTTCTGACGCTACTTCGTCTAACCATTCTAGTGAATCAACGTCAACATTTTCTGTAACATTTGTTGAATCCATCCCAATTTCAGATTCACCCTCATTGATGTCATTAATTACGGACTCATTTAACGTATCCACTTCATTTACATCTTCTGAAAATAAATAATAACCTGATAACACCACCATAATACTTAACATAGAAACAAGCCATATTGTTTGTCTTCTTGATCTCATTGTTAGACCTCCTAATTTTATTTAAAATTTATTCATATCTCTTCTATATAAAACCCCGTATTTTAGCTTCTTCACTTTTTGGGGTGTTTTTAATTTTTTTTGGCTATGGGGTCCCCGGAAAGTATTAGGATAACGCTCCATTCGCACTTCTTCACTTTTTGGGGTTCTTTTACCCTGACTGTTTTCTAGGATTAATTTGGATACGGTGACCCGGTACTTCCAATCCCTTTCGAACGGAATCAAATATCATTTCCTTCACCGTTAAATTCTCAGCACCATTTGCTACTATAATCACTCCTCGAATCTCTGGTTTGATTTTCTTTACATAGATAGGTGTTTGATTACCTTCAATCTCAAAGAGTACAATTTCACCACTTCTAGATACATCCGAAATATGTCTTGTAGCGCCATTTGTATCTTTTTCAGTCGTAACTTGTTGTGAATCTTTTCTATTTTCAAACACGATATTTTCTTCTGTTGATTCAATAGTGATCATCACATCCACATTTCCAACACCAACGATTTTTTCGAGAATTTCTTTTAATCGCATTTCATACTGTTCTTCATACTCATCAAATGGTAATTTTGATTTTTCTTCTCCCAAAACGGGTAAACTAGCACTCTCAGGAGAGGCACGATCACTTTGAGAACTATCTATACTATCTACGTTAATAAATGAGTTCATTATCATTAACATCACACCAATTAAACCAATGATGAGCAGCCATCTAAAGGTTTGTATTCGTTTCTTCCCCCCTTTTTCACCTCCTACCCATTTTTCGATGATTCCTAGCAATTTTCCCAAAGTTAAATCCACCTCCTTTAAATTTCATCCATTGTTGGTTCATATTTTACATTTATTTGATCTGAAGAAATGTCCCACTTACTAATTAAAAAGGTTGTAATTTCATTTTCGGTTTGTTTCATTTCTTCAGTTATTTCCTTTTGCTCTTCATCTGCATCGACTTCAATTGCATCATCTGCTTCTAAATGAATATCAATCACTACAGGTTCTACTTGTTCTATGGGTTGTACTTCTGTTACTTCCATTGTTTGATCTGGTTTCATTTGTGATTGTAAAACGATAACCATTTCATCCACCTTCGGTTCATTACTCTCTTCAAACGAAACCTTCACAGATACACTTTGAACAGCTACCGACATTTGCTCTTCTAATTGCTTGTAGATCATATCCTCCATTTTTGTTTGAATTAACTTTGCGGTTTCATGTTCATTTTGATCCTTTAATTTCTCCCCATCTTGTAAAATTTCTGACATTGATCCATAGTCGTTTGTACTTACCTCGTCAAGTTGAAACTGGTTGTTCAATTGATCAAAATCCCATTCCACCTTCAATAATGAAACGATAGGAGAAAGAATCGTCATGAGAATGAAAAGGCTAATCACCACTTTTACATATCGCTGCATTTTATTACTCGGTAAAATCAAATCTACAAAACTTGCAAGAAGTATAACGAGTATAATTTCTCTTAACCAACTACTCAACCATTGCAGCAATCTACTTCCCTTCCTTCGTTACCTCATCATGACTGAAACATTTCCAGCAGTTATAATGATCGTAATAGCTAAGAAAAACATCAAACCTACAGCTGCAAGAGCAGCAAATACATAAATCATACTTTTACCGATGGTGAAAAGACATTTGACAATTGGGCTATCTCCCAACGGCTGCATGATCGCTGCGGATAAGTTATATATTAAAGCCAATGTTAAAATCTTAATGGCTGGAAACACACATAAAAAAATGAGTATGACAACCCCAAATAAACCAATTGCATTTTTCACAAGTAACGAAGCTCCAATGACTGTATCAGACGCATCTGAAAACATTCTTCCAATGACAGGAACAAAATTACTTGTGACATATTTAGCTGTGCGAATCGTTACCCCGTCACTTACTGCACTCGTTGCTCCTTGCACGGAAATTACACCTAAAAAGACTGTTACTAATGCTCCAAAAATCCCAATACTGATATTTCGTAGTAAATCTGCTAATTGACTCACACTGTATTTATCTGATATTGAGCTCACAATATGCAGTACCGCGGAAAAGAACAATAAAGGAAATACGACGGTATAAATCAATGTGCCTGTTGTTTGAATCATAAAAATGATCAATGGGTGCATAATTGAAGCTGTTGCAAAGCTCCCCATCGAAACTAACAACGTTAATAATAGTGGAATCATGGCAATCATAAAGTGAATCATATTTTCTATCGCCATTTTTGCATAACCAATTGCCACACTAAAGCTATTGATAACAATAATAATAAGTACAATATATGAAATTGCATAAGCTACTTTACTTACCGAATTTCTTTCAAAAGCGCTTTGCAATGTTTCTAGAATCATGCTAAACACCGCTAAGATGACAATCGTAACTAACAACTTCCCATTGTATAAAATTTCATGTAAAAAATACTTAATTAACCCCATAAATACTTGTGAAAGACTAAAACCTTCTCCACCTGGTAGAATCATATCCATTAAACTCGGATTATTTCCCGGAAAATAACCTCCATACTCTTTAAGCAGATTTTCCCAATATTGTTCTACTTGATCTGTATTTAAGTTTTCAGTTGTTTCTTTAATAATGATATCTGTTGGAGAATCAGCATATATAACAGCTCCTCCTATTAAAATGAAACTTATAACCAAAAGACTGAATCCGATAATGCGGGCCATTTTTTCATCTCCCAAATCAAGCAGGTAATAACTTTATAACCGTTTCGATAATGACGGTAATAATGGGGATCGCCATATATAAAATGAGAATTTTTCCTGCTAGCTCAATCTTTGAAGCAATAGATTCATGACCAGCATCTCTCACAATTTGTGATCCAAATTCTGCTATGTAAGCTATCCCAATGATCTTCAAAATGGTTTTTAAAAATACCATATCTATATTTGATTGATCAGCTAACTTTTCCAGTAATTGAATGATAGAAGAGATCTTTCCTATTAAAAAAAGAAAAATAATAACACCTGTAAATACCGTTAATAGAAAAGCAAACAGTGGTTTTTGCTCTTTGATGACAAGCGTGAGAATGGTTGCTATAATCCCAAGTCCTACAATTTGTATGATTTCCAAAGCATTCACCTACTGAAAAAGAAAAATCGTTTTAATTTCTTGAAATAAATCATCTAGGAGTCTAATGACCATGAACAAAACGATTATAAAACCAATCAATGTCGTCCAATGTGCTATATCTTCTTTACCCATCTGTTTTAGAACCGTATGAATCATAGAAATAATGATTCCGATACCTGCAATTTGAAAGATCATATTAATATCTACATTCATCTAATTCACATCCTAAAGCATGATAATGACGACTAATACTCCAATTAACATCCCTAAGCTGCGCCACATTTTTGCATATCTATTCTGCTCTTCCTTCGCCATTTCTTCTTCGCTTTGAAGTTGACTGATTGCTAGACGTAAATGTTTAATTTGATCCTCCCTATCTGAAATGCCTAGTGTTGAACCTACTTGCAAAATCATTTCTTTCTCTGCATTTTTATAGGATGTTTTTTTCCAGTAATTTTGAAAACTTTCCTGCCAAGCGATCATTACCGTAGTGCCTATGTTGTCAGTTAATTGTTTCTTAATTTCATAAAATATAAATCCTATAGGACCTGAAATGACCTTTGAAATTTTCTCTAATGCATCTGGCAGCGGAGTATAACCATAATGGATTTCAGTTTCTAAACGCTGAAGTGCATGAATCATCTGACGAATTTGCCTAGGACGATTTATATATTGATTCGCTTGATAAAAGCCAATCATCGTACCTGAAAAGATAATAAACATTGCCCCAATGAGATTTAACATACTAACCTCTCACTTTTTCTATTGTTTTGTGGTTCAGCTGATTCCCATGATGATCTAAGATAGCCTCTACTGTTCCTATTCCACGTCTTCTGCTTAACACTACATATCTTGAGAATATACCTTGTGCACAAAGATGCTTTAAAACAGGTCTGTTTTTTATATCTTCCAAGTTTAATGCATGAGATGTTGTTATGACTCGTATGCCCGCGTGAACTGCCTCATGAACGGCCTTCACATCTTCCTCTCTTCCAATCTCATCAACAATAAGAACTTCTGGCGACATCGATCTAATTAACATCATCATGCCCTCTGCTTTAGGACAGCTGTCTAAAACATCCGTTCTTGGACCCACATCAAAATAAGGAACTCCTTTGTAACAAGCTGCAATTTCTGAACGTTCATCTACAATCCCTACCTTTAAACCCTTCCCTGGAACTTGATTACCCCAGCTCCCGTAACTGATCATTCGGGATAAATCCCTTAAAAGAGTTGTTTTTCCTAATTGAGGAGGTGATATGATTAAGGTATGGTGAACGGTTTTCCTTTGAACATCCATAATAAACGGGAGTACTTGCTTGCCTGCTCCAATCACTTCTCTAGCAATTCGGATATTAAAGCTGCTGACATCACGAATTTGTTTCACAAAACCTTGTTCCAAAACCGTACGTCCAGACAATCCTATCCGATGTCCCCCTTTTACAGTGATGTATCCTCTTTTTAACTCTTCTTCAATCGTATACATGGAATGATTCGTTACGACATCTAAAAGTCTTAAAATATCCTGATGTGTGGGCAAATAAGCCTGCTTCGATGTGTTCAACATTCTCCCTTGACTCGATATAAAGTTATACGAACCAGAATATCCTATTTCTAATGGTCGATTCTCTCTAATGCGAATCTCTTCTATATTTTGAAAAATTGAATTAGGTAATCGATTTATGATATTCCGTAAGGTGTCAGGCAGCATATTAATAATGGATTGTATCATCGTCACTTCGCCCTCCAAGTTGTCCATAACTTTACAACATATGTATGCTGGGACACGCTAATTATGACAAGTTATCTTTACTTTTTAACAATGCCAATAAAAATGCAACTTACGCCAATGAAGATCCAGCATAACTTACTTACCGATAACCTATCAGCAATGCCAAGAAGTCCAATCGAGGTTGTTGTAATCAAAATAATAGGTCCCACCAATGCAAGACCTGTATTTACCATCAATGCTTTTTCTACTTGATTTAGTCGGAACATAATGAATGCTGCAACAATCTCTATGCTTCCAGATAATAACCGTAATACAACCATACTGAATACAAACTTATTCAATGCCTTGCTCCCCCTATCATCCAACCCCATCAATAATATGGTAGTGATTTGGCCTTATGAGTGACTTTTGCGGGCTGTGCAAGTGGAACGAATAAGGTCAAACACTACCATATTAAAGCTTGTACTACATTTATATGCTTGTCTTTTAATTTTAGATCAATAAAGTTCGAACACTGAAAATTCAAAGTGGGCACATCACTATTGATTTTTGCATATATTGCTCACAGGTCACATACATTTATATACGGTGAGGAGAATTGACATGCGTATCGTCTCAGAAATTGATTGGGAAAAGAAACTAATGGATCCCATAGGTGAACGAACACATAAACCAAGAAATACCGGAATCACCATGGTGATTGATAAAGGAATGGGTTTATTTGCTTTTGAAGATTTTTTAAATACCGCTTCTGAATATATAGATATTATTAAACTTGGATTTGGAACCTCTCCTTTGTACCCCAAACAAGTTTTAGAAAACAAAATTGGACTAGCAAAAAAACATAATATTACCATCACTCCTGGGGGAACATTTTTAGAAGTTGCCATTAGTCAAAATTGTGTTAACTCATATTTTAAAATGATAAAATCTTTAGGATTTAATGGAATTGAAGTTTCAGATGGAACCATAGAATTAAGTCGACAATTTAGAGATGATTTGATAAAGTTCGGACTTGAAGAAGGGTTAAATGTATTTACGGAATTTGGCAAAAAAAAGAAAGGAATGAAACTTAACTTTAATGAACTTATTCAAACAGTCCATCAAGATTTAGAAAAAGGAGCGAGTTTAGTCACGATAGAAGGAAGAGAATCCGGTGTAGAAGTAGGGATTTTTGACGAGCATGGAGAATGCAATAAGGATGATGTTTTTCAAATCATGAACAGTGTCTCTTATCCAGAAAAAATGATGTGGGAAGCTCCTTTAAAATCTCAACAGATCCTTTTTATTAACAACTTAGGCCCAAAGGTCAACTTAGGAAATATTTCACCTGGGGAAGTTTTTGCTCTTGAGTCTATCCGTAGAGGTTTACGATCAGACACTTTTCATCTAGCACATAAATAGAGATCGTTGAACTCTACATTGCAGAACAATTTGGAGGTGATAAATAATGCACATTGAGGTTGTTCCAAATGTAAACGAAGCAAGATCAGATAACTTTATAAATAAAACAGTGATTGTGATTGATGTTCTAAGAGCTACTAGCTCTATTGTTACAGCACTTGAATGTGGAAGTGATGGAATCATTCCAGTAGAAACGGTAAACGAAGCTAAAAGTTTTGAGACTAAAAATGATTTACTTAGTGGTGAGCGGTATTGCAAAAAGATCTCTGGATTTGATTTGGGTAATTCCCCCCTGGAGTTTTTAAATCATGAAATACAAGGAAAACGAATTATAATGACCACATCAAACGGTACTCGTGCGATTCAAAAATCACATAAAGCAGCTCATGTCATTGCAGGAACGATATTAAATGCATCTAATTGTGCAAAGAAAGCCTTTCATTTAAAAAGAGATATCGTTATGTTATGTGCAGGAACTCAAGATCAATTTTCATTAGAGGATGGTCTGTGTGCAGGTCTGATCATTAATGAACTCAGCCAACTACAAGAAGAAGAAATATATCTAAATGACTTCAGTAAGGCGATGTATTTAGGCTTTTTACAAGCTAAAAATGAATTACAGCAAACCATTTTACAGTGTAGTAATGGGAAAAAATTATGTAAGATGGGATTCACAGAAGATGTAATTTTTTGCACAAAACAAAATGAATATTCAGTTGTTCCAATTTTACGTGACAACATTATGGTGGCTATGTGATGTGTTCTAAAGGAAACAAGCTGTTCATACACTAATATAAATTTAAGACCAGTGAATAGGGGTTATTATAGTTATGAACGGTGATGTTCTTTTAGTGATTCTCATTTTAATTGGTTTAATTGGTAGGTCCCATATCATCACGATCGCTGCCTGCTTGTTGTTAATTATTAAATTGATTAGTTTAGAAAGATATCTTCCAACCATAGAAAGAAGAGGGTTGGAATTTGGTTTGTTATTTTTAACGATGGCTGTTTTAGTTCCTTTTGCAAACAATAAAATTACATATAAAGATATTTTAGCCGTATTTACCTCATGGCCTGGAATCATTGCTCTAATTGGCGGAGCCATCGCCACTCATATGAATGGTAAGGGTTTGGAACTATTGAAACTAGACCCACAAATGATTGTGGGTCTAGTTATCGGTTCTATTTTTGGAATCATATTTTTAAAAGGAATACCGGTAGGACCATTGATGGCTGCTGGTATTACCGCTTTATTGATTAAATTGACTAACTATTTATTTGACATCTTCAACTAAATTTTTTTAATGATTGGATGCCGGGGCCCCCGAAAAGTAATAGGATTACGCTACATAGCTTCACTTCACTTTTTGGGGTGTTAAATCTATCTTCGTTCTTTAGGTCCACCCACAAATGCTTTTTGATTTGCATCTAAGCCATATGCAGTATGTAGTGCTAAAATCACTTCTGTTAATTTATCGCGATCAATTACACAAGAGGTTTTTATCTCAGAAGTACTAACAAGTTTAATGCTTACTTCTTGTTGAGAGATCACTCTGAACATTTTAGCAGCAACCCCTGGATTACTCACCATCCCAGCTCCAACAATGGATACTTTCACTAGGTCAGTTTCAGAAGTTACTTCTTTAAACGTAACTGTAGATCTCAATTCTTCCATTACGATCATTGCTTTTTCCACGTCTGTATTTGCAATACTGAATGAAAAATCAGCCGCACCATTTCGAACTCCACTCTGTACAATAATATCTACATCAATATCCGCATCTGCTAGAGCGCCAAATACAGTCGCTAATATACCAGGAATATCTTCAACTTCCAACACACTGATTCTAGCAACATTCTTGTCATATGCAATACCACGAACGACCATACTTTTTTCCACAGCGTTACCCTCCTTAACCAATGTTCCTTCATTATGACTAAAACTTGAGCGTACAACTAAAGGCACATTATAATTTTTAGCGTATTCAACAGCTCTTGGATGTAGAACTGCTGCTCCGAGTTGCGCTAATTCTAACATTTCTTCATAAGAAATTTCATCAAGCTTTTGAGCAACTCTTACAATACGAGGATCAGTAGAATAAACTCCATCTACGTCTGTATAAATCTCACAATGGTCTGCATTTATTGCAGCTGCTAAAGCGACTGCCGTTGTATCTGAACCGCCTCTTCCAAGTGTTGAAATTTCACTCTCTTCAGATAATCCTTGGAATCCAGCAACGATAACAATCTTTTCTTCCTCTACCGCTTTATGGATCCTGTTCGGTTTTATATTCACTATTTTGGCATTTCCATGATTACAATCTGTTGTCATTCCACTTTGCCAACCTGTTAATGAAATTGCTGAATAACCCATATGTTGAATGGACATAGACAACAATGACATAGAGATTTGTTCACCTGTGGATAACAACATATCCATTTCACGTGCAGGTGGATGATCAGTCAATTGATAGCATAAATCTACTAGTTCATCTGTAGTGTCACCCATTGCAGATACGACAACAACACACTGATGACCTTTTTGTTTTTTCTCTATAATCCGCTCGGCAACCTTTTTAATACGTTCTGCACTACCTACAGAACTTCCTCCAAACTTCATAACTATTAAAGACAAATCTGGCACTCCTTTCCCATGGTTGTCTTAACATAATCCCAAGTTTATGATTTACGCACGAGATACGTATTTACCATCTGTTGTATTTATCACTAAAACATCATCTTCATTTACAAATAATGGAACCTGTACATCTAATCCTGTTTCTAATTTCGCATTTTTCGTAGCACCGGTTGCTGTATTCCCTTTAATTCCCGGTTCAGTTTCAACAACTTTTAGATCTACTGTATTTGGTAAATTAATTCCTATAATTTCCCCTTGATAACTAACGATTTTAACATTTGCATTTTCTAATAGGAAATTCAATTCCCACTCTAATTGATCTGCGTTTAAGTTGAATTGATCATACGTTTCTAAATCCATAAATGTATACTCATCACCACTTGCATACAGATATTGCATTGCTTTTGTTTCAACATGTGCACGTTTTACGTTTTCACCACCACGGAATGTTTTCTCAGCAATGTTACCGTTACGAAGATTTCTTAGTTTGGAACGAACAAATGCTGCCCCTTTACCTGGTTTAACATGCTGGAATTCTAATACAGAATAAATATTCCCTTCCACTTCAATTGTTAATCCTGTTTTAAAATCATTTACTGATACCATAATATATTTCCCTCCTGAAAATTTCTATCGTTAGTTAATAATGATAAACTCTTTAGTAGCGTGTGTTAAGTTATGAATACCTGTCTCCGTGATTACAACATCATCTTCAATTCGAACCCCACCAAAATCTGGTAAATAAATTCCAGGTTCTACTGTGAGTACCATATTCGGTTTAATGACATCATCAGACATAGGACTTAATCTAGGAGATTCATGAACCTCTAACCCCAATGCATGACCTAATCCATGACCAAAATGATCTGCATACCCGAACTTAGCGATGACATCACGAGCAAAAGCATCTCCTTGTTTACCTGTCACACCAGCTTTCAGATTATTTAGTGCGTTCATCTGTGCTTCCAAAACGATATTATAAATTTCCTTATGTTTATCTGTTGGGGTTCCTACAAATAACGTTCTCGTAATATCAGAACAATATCCATTAAATATTGCACCAAAGTCTAGTTTTACAAATTCATTATTTTGTACAATTCGGTCACTAGCTATCCCATGAGGAAGAGCTGATCTTTCTCCTGAAGCAACAATGATTTCAAAGGAAGACGACCCGGCACCTTGTTTTCTCATAAAAATTTCAAGCTCAAGTGCGATTTCTTTCTCCGATAATCCAGGTTTAATAAAGTTAATAATATGTGAGAATGCATTATCTGCAATGTCTGCTGCTTGCTGCATAATTTTTAATTCAGATTCGTCCTTTTCTGCTCTTAATATCTCCACAACAGAATCGGTTGGAACTAACTTAGTATCTCCAAATGCATTGGAAAATTTTGTATAAAATCCAAAATTCACATCATTTTGTTCAAAACCTAATTTCTGAATTCCAAATTCATCTAATTTTGATTTTACTATGTTTAATGGAGCTGAACCTTCTAGCTCTACAAATTCAAAATGTTTTGCTTGTATTGGTGCCTGTGTTTTGTATCTAAAGTCTGAAAATAAAATCGCTTGTTTTGCAGTAATTAAAACATAGCCAGCAGACCCAGTGAAACCAGTCATATATTTTCGATTATACTCGTTTGTAATAAAAATACCATCTAGTTCTAACTCACTTAATTTTTCTCTCAGCCTTTGGGTTCTTAGTTTTTCCAATTCAAACTCACCTTTTCTCAATTAATTTATTATGCAAAGCTCTTAAACCTAATTCATAACTATAAGCTCCAAAACCTGAAATCTGTCCAATAACTACTGCAGCGGTTACTGACTGGTGCCTGAAGGATTCTCTTTGATGTATGTTGGATAAATGTACTTCAACGGTGGGTATATTTACAGCACTGATTGCATCCCTAATTGCATAGCTATAATGTGTAAAGGCAGCAGGGTTAATCAGTATTCCGTTCATGTTTCCAAAGGCCTTATGTATTTGATCTATGATTTCACCTTCGTGATTAGACTGAAAAAAAGTCAGCTCCACAAGTAAGGTTTCTGCTAAAGTATTCAGATTCTCCTCAATATTTGCTAATGATTGTGATCCGTATACTCCAGGCTCTCGAATACCAAGCATATTTATATTGGGCCCATTTAATATTAATATTTTTTTCAAACTCATATTCACCTTCTTTACAAATGAATTCGAGTATATCAACTAAACTTCTACTAAAAAAATCATGTTCATCCGCCTCATTTTAACATACATTTCTAAGTTATGAGAACTTTTTTTAGAACATTAACCTAAAAGTGAGTTTTCAAAAAGTTCAGTTTTCAGCACCGAGAAGGTGGCTTGAACCTGCATAAGCTGGAGCGGAGTGTAGGGTATTTCTACATGAGCACCTGACTTCAAAGGTGAATGTCAGATTCGACGTCGAGATGACCTCTTAGAGATACTTCGTGATCACTACTTAAAACCAGTCACTTCCCTGTGACTAACGTAGTACCAGCACGTCCTGTGCTGGCAAAAGGGGACATTTTGAACAACCTTTAAAACCAATCCCGTTACTTTTCTTTCTTTTTATTAAATGGTTCTCTATTCTGTTCATTTGTATATTCGATTGCAACGGTATAACCGATAAAGATGCCCCACAATAAAAAGAAACAAACCCCTGTAATGATCGAATTCAAGTCCAATTTATGTATCCACTTCATCATTCCTGTTAATGGACCAATCCACAAATATATATTTGCCCACCAAAACAGTCCATATATCAGACCTAACCATGCCCCTTTTACTTTACTGAATAAAAAAGTGTACAAAAATACACTGACAATAGAAAACAAAATAAAAAACAACCACCCAATAAAAAAACCAGTCCATGTATCGATAAAATCATGTTTGAAAAATGGTTCAGCTAAAAAAGAAGAAGTGATTTTAGTGAAGTTTAAATAATAGAAAGCTTGGTGTATTGCCCCCCATATCAATCCAGCAAAAAAACCTAAATTTAAAGCAAATAAAAAACGATTTGTTCGTTTGTTGTTTCTTTTCTCTGCACTCATGTAACGATTCCTTTCATTATTACGTCCTCAGTACAATTATTCCCATCATTAATTATCATTATTTAGTTTTTTAACAGAAGAGTGGTAGAAAAAAATTTCATAATTCGCTACAATAGGATTATTATCTATTTTAATGTTATAACGTGTTCAAAAAGTTCAGTTTTTCATAAAAGGATTTTTTGAACAGCCTCTTATTTTATTTTAAAAAGGAAGGGTGGCTTCTTTGTCACAAGAAAATCGTGGTATATATGGAGGACAGGCAGTTATAGAAGGCGTAATGTTTGCTGGAAAAACCGTAAATGTAACAGCTGTTCGCAGACAAAGCAACAATGAAATTGATTTCTTCTCTGTACCTAAACAGGATAAAAAATGGGTTCAAACTTTAAAAAAGATTCCTTTATTACGCGGAATGGTAGGCATCGTAGAAGCAAGTGCCAAAGGGGCACATCATCTCAATTTTTCAGCCGAAGTATTTGCTGAAGAAGAAGGCGAAGAGGTAGAGAAAGAAAAGAAAAAAGGAATTTCTGGCTCACTTGCCATGGTTCTAGGTGTTGCTGTAGTTGGTGTACTATCCTTTCTTTTTGGTAAATTTGTTTTCACATTATTGCCAGTATTTATAGAAGCAGGTTTATTTGGATGGTATGCTCCAGATAACCAAGTCCTTCATACTTTTATAGAGGGAATTATTAAAATGATGCTTCTTGTCGGTTATATTTACGTGATTTCATTCACACCGATTATTAAAAGATTGTTCCAATATCATGGTGCTGAACATAAAGTCATCAGTGCTTATGAAAATAATGAGGAATTAACTGTAAAAAACGTACAGAAATATAGTACTTTACACTATCGCTGCGGCAGCAGTTTTATGGTTTTCACTGTCATACTAGGTGTTATTATCTATTCTATTTTTTCCTTATTTGTACCTTATGACTCTTATTGGCCATATAATGATTTATGGGGGCGCATCATTCAAAGAATTGTATTATTACCTGTCGTGATTGGTGTATCCTACGAGGTTTTACGTTTTACAAATTCATTACGTGAAATTCCTGTATTACGTTACCTAGGTTATCCAGGACTTATGCTGCAAAAGTTAACAACAAAGCAGCCCACAGATGATCAAGTAGAAGTGTCCATAGCGTCATTTAAACATATGTTAGAAATTGATCAAAAAAACAATAATACTGAAAGTAGAATGATTGTGTAATTTGTATAGAAGCGGAGGCGTTTTTATGAATTCGCGTCAAAGAATTATTTTTTATGTGATTTTGGGTCTCATTGTTATTGGGATTGTAAGTTCAGCATTTACAAACCCTGGAAGTTTTATTATTCCACTTTTAGTCTTTGGACTCGTATTTTACCTATATAAATTCCCTCCAAAACGATATCGTAATCGAAAGTACGAAAATGTAGTTAAGCTTCAAAAAGAACAGAAACGGAAAAAAAGAAAAAAACACAAATTTAAAGTTATTGATGGAAATAAAAACAAAAATGATAAAGATGACGAGGAAGAAACGTATCCTTATCATTGATTAAAATAAAAAAGAATGACCAAATCACCGTTTGGTCATTCTTTTTTATTTTTGAAATAATTTATCCTCTATCACTCTAGTAATTTTGTATGGACCATAGTTTTTATTTGAAGGCACAACTATTTTTATTCCACTATCAGGATAATATGAGGAGTGAAATGATACACCTGGATCATATCCCATAACGTGATATTTGAAAATTCTATTGTTTCTTTTACTTATCCATATACCGTATCCGTAATACTCATCATCCTTTTCATAAATATGCGGAGTTAACAACAGATTTGTACTCTCTTCACTCAATAGCTTATAACTAAACAATCCTTCCCATAATTTCATCATATCAGGAGCAGTTATAAATGCTCCACCATCCGCACCGCCTTTAATTGGAACGGAATAAGTATTCGTTCTCCAAGTGCCCTCTTCCTCATTATCTATATAACCAAGTGCTGTATTTTTAGGCAATTGATCAAGTGAAAAGTAACCTGAATCATTCATATCACATATCTGGAAGATATTTGATTCAATGTATTCAGAGAATTTTAATCCTGTTTGTTGTTCAATAATTAAACCTAGTACGATAAATCCAGCGTTATTATAATGAAATCTTTCACCAGGTGCAAACATCATATTTTCATTTTGAAACATAGGAAGAAATTCTTTTAAATTTTTTATTAGATACATAGGTTTATCTTTCCATAGATCTTCATAATCATTCATAACTTCCTCATTGAAATAATCAGGAATACCTGAACTGTGAGTTAAAAGTTGGTGAATGGTTATTGATTTATCAAAATGAGGAAAGTTAATATCTAAACAATCATTAAGTCTATTATGAATAGACAATATCCCTTTATCAACTAACTGGCTTATAGCAATAGCAGTGAATAACTTACATCCAGATGCTATTCCAAATCGTGTATTTATTGTGTTTAAAATTTCTTCAGACCGATTAGAGTAACTATGTACTTTTTCAAAGATAACATTTTTTTCATCTTTAACTAATATTACTCCAGAAAATTCTACCTCTTTAACGGTGTTTGAAACAAAAGATCTAACGTCCATTTTTTTTATTTTCATAATTACCCTACCTTCCTTTATCAACACTAGATCATTATTCGTTTTTTATAAATAGAGAAAATAACTATATTCAAACTTACCATAAAATAACTCTAGCCGTTTGTCGAACATTAATACATACAAATTAAAAGATGAAAAAAATGGATCAAACCATCATCTAAAACTGAACTGCATTTTAATGATTTGTAAAATAAAAAAGGACTGTTTTCAGCCCTTAATCACCTTCATTTTTAAGATTATAAATACTTTAAATATTGTTCGTAGTGTTTGAGATATTCTGAATAAGACCATTTACTTAAATACTTATCTGCTGCTTGATAACCTGATTCAAATAAACGATTACATGCTTCTTGTGATATTTTAAAATCAGTTGTTCTCACACCTAATGTTGGTATTTTAATTGTATTAAACCGTTTATGATCTTCAATAAATTTTTCATCATGAGCATCCATCATCGTGGAAAACAGGGCTTGAAACATACTGATTGGTCCTATTATTTTTCTAGGTACATTACTATGCTTTCCTACTAATCTAAAACCTAAAGTAGGAATTTTGATTTGAATCCCCCTCTCTCTAGCCTCTTTATCAAATAACCACAATGGATAATTGCTTAATATTCCACCATCTACAATATAAAATGTTTGTTTGTCACGAAGTTTTTTCAATTTGATTGGATCAAAATAAAAAGGAATCGCTGTGCTCATTCGAATGGCTTTTGAAATTCTTAAACGATTCGGATCTAATCCATATTGTTTAATATCATCTGGTAACACTAATATCCTGCCTCTAGTAATATCAGAAGCAATGATACGTAGTTGATTTGGTTTTAGATCTCCAAAAGTACTAATTCCTTTTAGTCTTAATTTATGATCAATCCATTCCTCTAGGGGATCTCCAGAGTATAGTCCTTTTTTAAAAAACACACGAGCTGCGGGGACAATATATAAGATACGATGCACCCAAGTTTTTTTCACTACAGAAGCAAATGGAGTAGACATCACCAACTCCTTTAATTCCTTTGACGAATAACCTGCTGCGATTAATGATGCCACAATAGCACCTGATGAAGTTCCTGCAACTTGATTAAAAGTTATATTATGATCTTCAACTGATTTCACTGCTCCAGCTAAACCGATGGCTTTCACACCACCGCCTTCAAAAACTGCATTTACCTTCATTCATATACAACTCCTTAAGTAAAGGAATATTCATATCTATGTTGTATGCTCTGAAGGGTTTGTTAAGAACGTGAACTTTAAAATCAACACTCTAGAATACATGTTACAAATATTTGATGTACTGAACACTCTCTTTCTACTATGCCTATTTTCCTTTTAATAGGTGCTAGTCTAGTACAACCACTCTAAAAAATACATATGATATAAAAAGAAAGAAGGTGATTACATGACTAGTTCATATACAGGAGTAATTATTACATTAGGACTATTATCATTTGGTCTTTCCTTTATATTCGTAACTTCATTCATTTTGATAACATTCGGTTTCTTTATTTCAGAGATTGTATTTATCATCTTATTCACCTTCATATTTATAGGCGGTTTTTTGGTACTTATTCTACTGGTCATTTTAAAACTAGTAAATGCAAGTGAATGCTCATCTCATTATAAACATTGCTGTCACTGTGAAGATAAAAAGCATAATAAATGTATAAGAAAATCCTCTCCTTTTAAACCCTACTATAAAAAATATTTTTAGAATGCATATAAAAAAGCTAACTCATTCCACTACGTATTTAAGTGCAGAGATAGCTTTTTTTATATTTAATCCTCTTCCGTATTCATTTCTTCACGGATCTTATTTAATTTTTCAACTTGCTGAGGATTACGATCAAAGTATTCTAAAAGTGCTTCAATACATGTGATCGAATCCCAACTTAAATGATGTTCAATCCCTTCAACATCATCATATATGTTTTCTTCTTGAACTCCAATCGTGCTTAGGAATTTTTCAAGTAAATGATGACGAGCAACCAATCGTTTTCCTATTTTCTTACCTTTTGGGGTTAATATTAATCCCCTATATTTCTCATAAATAAGATATTGATCTTTATCTAATTTCTGTATCATTTTAGTTACTGATGATGGATGAACCTCTAGCCCCTCTGCAATATCTGATACTCTTGCATAACCCTTTTCATCTATTAATATGTAAATTCGTTCGAGATAATCCTCCATACTGGGTGTGGCCAAACCGATTCCCCCTCACTATTTTCCTCTTTAGTATCATACACGCTTTGTCATCTTCAAGCAAGTTAGTTCACCTCTATTTAGTTTATGCAACTAAACTTGAATAGTCAGTGAACAAAAAGTGAGTATTTTTTTAATGAAGGTTTCACTAAGTAGTACGATTCACTTTTTGGTTTTAGCTAAAATTGTAACCAGCTAGGCGTAATACTATTTAACCAGATCGTAATTTTAGTCATTTGACCCGTAAATAGTAAAATTCCGATGATAATCATCATAGCTCCACCAATTTTCATGATTGAATTTGTGTGTTTTAATACCCATTTCGTAGATCCTATAAAAAAGGCCATTATGAAAAATGGGATCGCAAATCCAAGAGTGTATGCGGTAATTAATTCAAACCATATCCCAGGCTCAGTAGCCGCTAACGCAACAATGGAACCTAAGATCGGACCTACACAAGGAGACCATCCTGCAGCAAAACCAATCCCTATCAAAAACGTGCCTAAGTAACCTGCTGGTTTGGATGCCCACTTAAACTTAACTTCTTTCATTAGTAACTGTGGTTTAAAAATCCCAAGTAAAAATAATCCCATTACAATAATGAGTAAACCAGCGATCTGACTAAGAAGTTCATCATAGCCACTAAAAATTTCAGCAAGTAACCCTGCAGATAATCCTAATGTATAATAAACCACAGAAAAACCCAATATAAAAAATAAAGTATGAATCATTGTTTTTAATCGTATTTCTTTATTTTGTTTTGTTTTTAAATTACTTACCGATATACCAGTAATATAAGAAATATATGATGGGTATAATGGAAGACAGCATGGGGATATAAAAGAAGCTAATCCCGCCCAAAATGCTACCCAAATGTTAAGCTCCATAAAGTTCTCCTTCAATGAAAAGATTTGAATCTCCTTTTATTGTAGAGCTTTCTCCAAGCTTGTCAAATTACTTTCCATAATTGTAAAATAATCGTCACTATTTTTTGCCTGCTCCTCAGTTAATCCTTCTAATGGATTCAGAACAAGTGTTTCAATATTTAAATCTTTGGCTAATGTTTCTGCTAATTTGGGAGAAACTAATTCTTCGAATAATATATACTGAATATCATTTTCTCTTATATATACTGAAATGTTTTTATAGTCTTGAATCGTAGGTTCCGCATCCGTTGATAACCCCATAATAGATTTTTGTGTCAATTCGTATTCATTTGCTAAATACCCGAAAGCCTGATGAGAAACAACAAATTCATTCCTTGAGACATTTCCCAAAACATCTTGATACTTCATATGGAGATCATCCAGCTGTGTAGAAAGTTCTATAAATCTTTCCTCATATTCATCTTTATGATCAGGATCTATTTTTATTAATCCTTGTTTAATATTTTCAGCTAACGTTTTTGCTTGAACTGGACTCAACCAGATATGTGGATCATTCGTATCTTCTGATTCAATTATATGCGCCCCTAAACTAGCTTCCACAAACTCGGTACTTGAATCCGTCTCAAAACTAGAAAAAAAGCTCTCGATCCAACTTTCAAATCCAAGTCCATTATAAATAAACATATCTGCTTCAGTGATTTTTATCATATCTCTTGTTTTTGGTGTCCAATCATGCGGTTCTACACCTGTTGGAACTAAATTCTGAACATTCACATATTCCCCACCTATTTTCTCTGCAAAATCATATAATGGGTAAAAGGTAGTCACGATATTAATTTTATCTTCTAATTCTGAAGATTTTTCTAAAACAGTTTCTGAAGTATTTGAAGTGCAGCCTATTAATGAAATAGACAGAACAATTAAGATACTAAATAATATAATGAATTTCTTAAACAAAAAAATCCCTCCTATAAAATAAGAAGTAAATCGTAATTATTACTATTTACATTCAAGATTATACATGGAGAGCTTTTGATATGTCAATCTTTTTATTTAAGTTCTTGTTCTTAATCTATACCAATGCGTACCTAAAAATCCGATACTCGAAATAAAACCTAACAGAGCTGCTGCGTAATAGAGTGTTTCCCCACTATATTGATTATAAATCCATCCTCCCAGCATACCGCTGCTCATCCCAGCTGCTCCTGCCCAAATCACAGTGAACAAGGCTAAACCAGTTGAACGATATTCATCTGGTATTAATCCCGATAAATAACGTATTGCAGTAATTAAGAATATCCCAAATGAAACACTATGGAGAGCTTGCACTGCAATAATCATATATGGATTGTCTAAAAAAGCAGTTAAAACATACCTTAATGCATAAGCCAACCCTGCTAAAGCAAGTAATGGCAGCTCTTTATAACGATGTCCGTATTTACTTAATAATAAAAATACAGGAATTTCACTTAGCGCTGCAATCGTAGGTGACCAGCCAATCCACTTTTCGTCTGCTCCTAACTCAATCAAATAAAGGGAAATAAAATGATCATTAGTACGATGTGATATAGAAATAACAAAAACTAATAATAAGAACCATAATAATTCTTTTGACTGAAGCACTTTAAATATTCCCGAAAATTCCATCTTTTTGACAGAACCTTTACGATCCTTCAATCCAAAGACAAGAAAAAAAGTGACTGATGTAGTTATTATTAATAAAAAGATCGTTTTATCCATCCCTGATCTGGACAATATCCATCCCATGACCAACGCCGAAAGAGAAAAGCCTAAAGATCCCCACACTCTAATTCCTGCGTAACTCGATTTAGTCCCTTTTATGGTTAACAGTGTAAGGCTATCCGTTAATGAGATAACTGGATTTTGAAAGAAAAAGAAAAATAGAATGACAATTAAAGTAATCGTGAATTGATCAACCTGCCATAGCCAAAATAACATCACCAATTGTCCAAACAAAATAATAGCGAGTACCTTTTTAACGGTTTGGAACCGATCACTGATGACCCCCCATAAAATATTGGACACGATTCCTGCCATAGGACCAATACCTAGTAAGGTCCCAATTTGGATCTTTGAATATCCTACAGCTTCAAAATATAAAGGAAGGTAGGGAATAATGATCCCCATACTCATATAAAATAAAAAAGTAAATGATTTTAACATATTAATATCTTTAGAAGTACTCATAATCACCCTTCTTCAAACCGTATTATGAAATACATATCATTATAACACGAATGGGATTAGAATTAAGAAAAAAGAAGAGAACAATAGGAAATAAACAAGCCTGTACCAGTATTCCAAAAAAACACCCAAACTATTTCAAAATAGCTTAGGTGTATAAAGATGTTATGTTGTTTATCTATTGTGGTCTCCTACTTAACGAGAGCTCCATTTGGCATACCTTCAGCCACTGTCGCTAATGTTAGTTGATCTCCTTCTGAAGCAGCTAATATCATCCCTTGAGAAAGTTCCCCTCTAAGTTTAACAGGTTTTAAATTGGTTACACAGATCACTTTTTTCCCAACTAATTCATCGCTTGTGTAATGTTTTGCAATTCCAGAAACAACCTGGCGCTTTTCATAACCTAAATCTAGTTGAAGCTTTAACAATTTATCTGCCTTTTTAACAGGTTCACAAGAAAGTACTTGAGCTACTCTAAGCTCAACCTTAGTAAAGTCATCAATGGAGATTTCCTCCGCTTCTTCACTTTTTTCTTGTTTTTGATCTTTTTTATTTTCTTTAACCGGCTCTGTAGCCTTCGTTCCGCCACTCATTGAACTTGCTATATATTCTACTTCCTTTTCAACTTCTAGTCTTGGAAAGATGGGATGATTTTTTTGAACGATAGTTCCCGTAGGTATTTGTCCAAATGTATAAATACTATCCCATTTTGTTAATTCTTCACTTTGAATTCCTAGCTGATTTAAAATTAATTTTGGAGATTGTGTCATAAATGGTTGAAGTAAGATCGCACTAATTCTTAATGATTCTGCCAAATGTACCATCACAGAAGATAGTTCTTTACGTTTCGATTCTTCCTTCACTAGCATCCAAGGCTGAGTTAAATCAATATATTTATTCGTAAAACTGATCATTTTCCAAATTGCTGCTAAAGCCACTGAAAATTCCATCTTCTCCATCGCTTGCTCAACTTCTTGAATGGACTCCTTCACCGTGTTTTCTAACTGCTCATCAAATTTAGTAACATAACCTTGATACGTTGGGATTACTCCTACAAAATATTTATCAATCATGACAATGGTACGATTTAATAAATTACCTAAATCATTGGCCAAATCAAAATTAATTCGATCTACAAAGTTCTCAGGTGTAAAAGTTCCATCAGATCCAAATGGTACCTCTCTCAATAAGTAATAACGTAACGCATCTAAACCATAACGATCAATCAATGTTACTGGATCAACTACATTTCCTTTAGATTTTGACATTTTTCCATCTTTCATCAATAACCATCCGTGAGCAAATACTTTTTTAGGCAAAGGTAAGTCCAAAGCCATCAACATAATCGGCCAATAGATGGTGTGGAAACGCACAATCTCTTTACCTACTAAATGTACATTTGCTGGCCAAAACTTCTCGTATTTGTCTGGATTTTCTGAGCCATAACCTAATGCCGTGATATAATTGCTCAGTGCATCAATCCAAACATAAACCACGTGTTTTGGATTATTCGGTACTTTAACCCCCCAGTCAAAGGTCGTACGTGAAACGGCTAAGTCCTCAAGACCAGGTTTAATAAAGTTGTTGATCATTTCATTTTTTCTTGATTCTGGTTGTATAAAATCTGGATTTTCCTCATAGAATTTCAGAAGTTGATCCGCATATTTACTCATTCTGAAAAAGTAACTTTCTTCCTTAATCTTTTCTACTTCACGACCACAGTCTGGACATTTTCCATCGACTAATTGACGTTCTAGGAAGAATGATTCACAAGGTGTACAATACCAACCTTCATATTGATCTAGATAAATATCATCTTGTTCCACGAACTTAGCGAATATTTTCTGCACAATCGTTTTATGACGGTCTTCAGTTGTACGAATAAAATCGTCGTTGGATATATCAAGCTTTTTCCAAAGTTCTTTAATCCCAGATACGATTTCATCTGTAAATTGAATCGGTGTAATACCTTTTTCCTTCGCTTTTTTTTCTATTTTTTGACCGTGTTCATCCGTACCCGTTAAATACATGACATCATATCCACGCAATCTTTTATAACGAGCCATTGCATCTCCTGCAACCGTCGTATACGAATGCCCTATATGTAACTTAGCACTTGGATAATAGATTGGTGTTGTGATGTAAAAACTCTTTTTTTGTTCACTCATTTGATTTCCTCCTAAAATAAATATCTAATGCAAATTTCCAACACAGCACTGAAGGAATGATATAATCGCCTACACATTTGTTTCCATAGTGTGCGTTCCATGAGGTGCAGTACACGATATGTTACACGTTCCAGTGTACTTTCCCCGACCCGATGCAACAAAAAAAGCCCTATCCTTTTGGGACGAGAGCTCTCTCACGTGTTACCACCCAACTTCCCCTTTACTTTTGCAAGCAAAAGGCTCAGTAAGTCAAAGACTTCCTTTTAACGTAGGAATCCGTTACCGCCTCATCCATTCACGTGATGAAAACACTCGACGATAAATCCTCCAGGACCATTTTCCAACATTGCAGCTATACCGGTTTTCAGCATTCCCGGCTCTCTGTATTAGTGCAAATACTGTACTTATCCGTTCATAGGAAATGATTTTAATTTATTAAAATATACATAATGATTCATACAAATGTCAAGTTTGTTATTTTTCAGGCACATGATCAACACCACCAGGGTGAAAGGGATGACATTTACTAATTCTTTTTACACTTAATGTTGTCCCCTTTACTACTCCATGTTTTTCAACTGCTTCTAATGCATATTGAGAGCACGTGGGATAGAAACGGCACGTTGGGGGCTTTAATGGTGAAATAAATTTCCTGTAAAAATGAATAGGAGCCATCCACAGCTTTTTCAACATCATCATCGTACCTCCATCTTTAGAATGTTTCTCTACTTTTGCGACTCTTTAATGTTATAGAATAGTACCCATTATTTAATTTTGACAATCTCTGCAAAACCCATACAATTCAAATTTATGATTGACGACTTGAAATTGATCAGGCAATTCAGGTACATATTGAACTGGACAATAATGTATAGAGTAAGTTTTCTCACACTCAAGACATATTAAATGATGATGGTGAGATTCATCTGCACAACGTATTTTAAATTTAACCCCATCCTCAAATACAAACTGTTCGATCACACCTACTTCTTTCATGAGTCGTAAATTACGATAAACAGTATCAAAACTTAGCCCAGAATATTGATTAGACATGTATTTATAAACATCTTTTGCCGTTAAATAACTACTATTATCAATAAAAAGTTCAATTAGTGATTTACGCTGTTCGGTAATCCTAAAACCTTGTTTAGACATCAAGGTTAATACTTCATCTACATCAGTCATTATAAAATTCCTCCATTTAATCTCTAATGGTTCTCTAATCATCATACAAAAATATATGCTCTGGTTCAATGTAAGAATTGACTTGTATAGGATTTATTGATGCATCGTAACTGGCTCTTGGTTGAGCTTTTGAAGGAATTGCCAAAACAGGAGTTTTGGTGCTGATTTTTATCACAGGACGTGACAATTTTAACAGGGATGTAAACCATATTTTTTGTTTCACAGAAGGACTTACGGAGTGTTGATACTGGATAAACGTCCATTTATTGATAATCAGGGTATTCGTCTATACAGGACTAGTTTCTAGTTCATATTGTATATTATCTTCTAAAAGGAGGAGGTGCAGACAAATGAGTGCATATGGCGGTGGTGGATACGCATATGGAAGAGGTGCAACTGGTACTGCAACTGTAGTTTTAGTTTTATTCATTCTTTTAGTTATTATTTTAGCAGCTGCTTTCGCAATATAATTCAGATAAACGGATATTTAAATTTACAGTAAGGTGAATTTTTCTAGAAGATTGCCAGACTCATCTAAGTAATATTTTTAAAAAATCTCCTAATTTTATGTACTTGAATTAACTCACTTTATAAAATACAGAAGATAATTTCTTGTATATTCTGTTTAAAAGGAGGTGAAGTAAATGAGCGCATGTGGTGGTGGATACGGAGCTGGAATTGCCAGATCTGCTGGTATTGTATTAGTTTTATTCATTCTTTTAGTAATCATTTTAGCAGCTGCTTTCGCAATATAATGACAACTATCTTTTAAATACTACTTTAGTGGGGAGATTATTCTTTCCCCACTAAGAGTACCAAATTCGCTTGTTCATTGCGTCATATAAGACAAGCACACATTTAAAGAAGTTAAATGATCAGGGATGATATTCATATATTTTTTATAATAAGCTGTGTCTACTATATAGTCTAGCATCACACTACTATTTGGAGGAAATTTTTTATTTGAGTATTTTATTCCTTGACAAGCTCTTAAAATCGGGATAAATGTCTATTTTTTAATAATAGGGACATATAACTATGCATAAATAAATCGTCATGAATACAATATATTATCCTAAAGTAAAGGAGGGTATGAAATGAGCTGCTATGGTGGAAAAGGTGGATACGCATATGGAAGAGGTGCAACAGGTACTGCAGTTGTAGTTTTAGTTCTATTCATTCTTTTAGTTATTATTTTAGCTGCTGGAATATTCATTTAAGTAAATAAAAAAAAGCCCCTATTGGAGGCTTTGGAAGTAGTTGAATAATTTAATAGTCCCGTATTATTCGGGACTATTTTTAAAAAACTCTATCTAAATAAACAAAGGTCCATTATATTTACCATATTTAGATTTGAAAGTCGTACCATTTATTTTCTGAAGTATCTCTCTTTTTTTCAAAAACCATTTTTAATAACCCATCTTTATATTTAATCGATACAGGCTTTCTTTTAACAGCAGAAGGTATCGGTATATATCTAGTGAAGTCTTCATTTCTTCTTTCACTATAAAATTGCTCATAATTGCTTATTTTAATCTGCTGATTTAAAAAGCCTTTTAAATACATACTTTTCCCAGTCGATCGAACTGAAAAATCAGTTTTCTTTTGTTTTTGAATACCTGGCACTTCTAAGATGATGATAACTTTTTTTCCTTTGTCAAACACCTCTGTTTTAGGTCCATCTAAAAATAATTTATTAATTTTACCAACCATATCTTCACTTACTTTTAATGCCTTGTGAAAAGATTCTTGAAGATGATCAAGATCTTTCATGTAATCACGTGAAAACCATGACATGTTACACCCTCCTTTACTACCTTTTACTTATACAATACGAATGTAAGGGCAATAAGGTGTAGGCACATGTCTATATTTTCATTTATTCTTTCTTTTTTTATTCTTGTTCTTTTTACTACTGTCTCCCTCACCAGTTCGATCTGACAGCTCAAGCTTCTCAATATAATCTTCTGTTTTTACCTGATGGATTCTTTTTGAGTTGGTCTCCGCTTCTGATGTGTCTTCAGATCTATCTCCTTCACCTTCTTCAATTTTTGCTTCGTTGGATTCGTTTGTTTTGTTACTCGTTCCTGTGTTTGCTTCAGTATTTACTTCAGTACTTTCTTTTCTGTTCACTTCTTCGTTTGCTTCAGTTCTCACGTTTGTAATTTCTTCTTCGTTTGTTTCTATGACTCCTTTTGCTTTAATTTCAGTGACTGGATTTGTATTTCCTTCTGTATCCTCATTAATAATTGTCCTTTGAGATTGGCTTGTAATCGGGAAGACTTGAGGATTATCATTAAATTTAGTTGAGACTGCTTTTGCTTTTACAGTCACATTGTTAGCAAATCCTTCAGATGGCTCTTCACTATTGGATGATTTTTTTGAAGAAACATTTGAACTATTGTCGATTTCTTTAGCAGACCCTCCTAAAAATTTAACTGCAACAGCGCCTAAAACACCACCTATTAATACACCTAATAAAAAATCCTTACTGTTAATGTTATTTTCTGACATTCAAACCCTCTCCTTAAAACTGCAAAGTCAAATTTCATTATTCTTTCAAAAAATAGCTTTAGTTCATGTTTTAAATTTTTTCCATATGTCTAAAGTAGTTGATGCCCAATTCACTACTTCTGATATTCCTTCGTCTTGCTTCACATTAGTACTGGTACTATTTTTATTAGAAGTTGAATTTCTTGAAATAGAGTCTGATATTTGTTGTAATGATGAAACTGTATGGTTTAATGATTTAAATAGTTGATTAGTGTTATCAATCAATGATTTTGAGGAATTGATATTCGTTTTAATTTCGGTTGCGATTTTTTTAGTGTTTTGGATTATATCTTGTGCATCAGACCTCGTTTGTTCAAGCTGATTATGCACATTCGATAAAATTATATTTATTTGTTTTGCAAAGCGATTGATTGTAATAAACGCAATAGTTATTAGCAAAACCAACATGCATAAAGCCACAGCAATAACAATCAAACATATTTCTATGATCAATGATTTCACCTCAATTAGTTCTCATTCAATTTTAGACGATTGCCCAGTTCATATTCTACATTATAGGAAAGCACACTCTGTTTTGACACAAAAAAAGTGAAGTGTTCACATTTGAACACTTCACCTAGCTATAATATTGATAGTTTTATCTTCTAATTTTCAATTGAATGTATGCTTCAGTTTTCATTATTTTTAACAACATAGGTACATTTATTTCCACCTTTTACAATACATTCAGTGCGCTTTACATCAGTTTCTAATAATTTTTTAAATAAAGATAACTCACATTCACAAGCTTGTTGATATTGGTCAGCCACTTGGGCTATTGGACAATTATACTCCATTAAAATATAGTTTCCCTCATCATCAACATCACACTCTGCCATATATCCTGTTTCTTTTTGAATTTCAACTAATTTTTCAACTTTCGTTTCTAAATCTTTTCCATGCATTCTATTATCATATTTTAAAAATAGTTTATTCTCTCTTCCTTCAAAAAGCTTATCCAATGCATCATTTCCAAACTCACTTACTAGCTCATCCAAAATGTCTAAAGTAAATTTATGATAGTTTTTAGGGAATAAATCATCCGCTTTTTTAGTTAGAGAATAAACGTGTGTAGGTCTACCCATTGCTTTTCGAATTAAGTCTGATGTAATCAATTCATCACGATCTAACGTATTTAAATGTCTACGGACAGCCATTTCTGTAATGTTTAGTTGCTTAGCCATTTCACTGACACTTAAAGAACTTTTAAGTTTTAGCATATTAAGTATCATTTTTCGAGTGGGAGCTTCTTGATTCATTCTACATCACCCTTTACTTATCCTCATTTTAACGTATTTAATAGAATAAGTAAATTACTAAACAACTATGTATCAAAAGTTTGGATAGCCAATTTATTATGTATTCAGTTCATGTTTTAAATAGTTTAATATACTAATTGAAAATTCTGAAAGAACATTTGGTAATTCAAACAGTAAAGGATGAACGTCATTTCGATCTAAATGAAAGTACTCCTGAACTAATTTTTTTCTCATTTTCACTAAATTTAATAATGGCTCTAAGAGATGAGACGGAAACACTTTTTCACCATGTAATATCTCTATAATGTCCTCATAACTGCTTGCGTCTCTCATCAAAAAACCGTCTATTAAATAACTTCCAATATCCGTTACTGATTCTAACGCCAAATGTAAAATTCTTTCTTGTGCTAAAAATTGGATAACACTTTCCGATTCGAGTTTATTTTCTAAAGACTCAGGTATTGTTCCTACGAGCCAATCCATAAACTCAAGCCTTTGATTGATTTGATCTTGATTGACGTAATACATACGATCTATCCCCCTTTATTATTTTTTATTACGTTTTTTACTTTTTAATTTTGCCCATCCAATGATAAATGCAAAGGTTAATATTATAACTAATAAAATAGTTAATGCTTCCATGACATCTTTTAATTCCAACTTCATCATCCCTTTTAATAATTAATACTCCACTTTTTGGGGTGCTTTAGGCATATATTTTACAAATATAAAACTGATGATTGCAAGAACAAAAACAATCGTATAAACTGTATGCAATGAAAATGTTAATCCATCCTGTAAAGCCTGTACTACTTCACTAGATAATTCTTTACGTTTTTCTGAATCTAAAATATGATTAGTTAAGTCAAGGGTAAGTTCTATTTCATCTGATAATTGGACCTTCTCCAAATATTGAATCATCCTGGTATTGATAATCCCACCAAATAATGAAGCACCTATCGTGGTACCCATCATTCTCATAAACATATTAGAAGCTGTCACTACCCCCCTGTTCCGCCATTCCACACTGCTTTGAATTGAAACTGTGAAAATTGTGTTCGTTAATCCCATTCCGATCCCAATAAGAAAAGCACCAATACCGCCAAATATTACTCCATTTTGTTGATTTAAAAACAGGAATACACTTGATCCTAGGATTAAAAAAACAGTTCCAAGCCTAGCAATATTGCGAAATCCGAATTTCATCATCGTTTTACTAGCGATGGTTGAAGCTATCGGCCATCCGATAGACATCAAAGCTAATACAAAACCAGCTTCTTTAGGTGACCTCTCCATGACACCTTGCACAAAGGTAGGTAAAAAGTTAGAAATACCCATTAAAAGAATGCCCGTTATTAACGAAACCACATTCGCAACTAAAATCAATTTATATTTCCAGATCCACATGGGCATGAGCGGATCTTCTGCTCTTTTTTCCTGAAGCATAAACAAAACAAAAGCAAAAACAGCCAGAAACAGTATTAAAAATACAGGGCCAGATAACCAAGGCCATGTAACTCCACCTCGTAATAGTACGGCCATTAATGCACTAATAAACACAACTAAAAGAATCGTACCGACATAATCAATTTTGTGCTTTTTCTTCTCAAAATCCTCTTTAAGAAAAATTAGAATACCACACAAGGCTATTATTCCGATAGGAACATTAATCCAGAACACCCATGACCAATCAACATACTCCACCAAAAAACCACCTAAGGTTGGCCCAATGATCGCAGAAAATCCCCAAACACTAGCCAAATAACCTTGAATTTTCCCACGTTCTTCCATGGAGTATATGTCCCCAATAATCGTCATCGCAATAGGTTGTACAGCACCTGCACCTAAACCTTGTATAAATCGAAAAACAATTAAGAATAACATACTTGAGGCGAACCCACATAAAATAGAGCCAAGTAAAAAACAAATGACACCAAATGTAAACACAGGTTTTCTTCCATATAAATCAGCAAGCTTTCCATAAATGGGAACAGTCACAGCCTGCATAAATAAATATACTGAAAATACCCAACTGTATAAAGTAAAACCACCCAATTCAGCTGCTATACTGGGTAAAGCTGTTGTAACAATGGTCGCCTCGATGGCTGACATAAACATAGCAAGCATTATAGAGATGAGAATAAGAGGTCTTAAAGATTGTTTTTGTTTTATTTCAGTTATCATATATTAGAATTCATAATCTACAACAACTACAGATTCTTTTACTTGCGCTATGTATGTAATGATCTCCTTATGTACAGGATGTACTTGATATAGATCAAGATCCTCTAATGAATCTACTTCTACAATTAAGGATAAATCATAGGAACGATCTGAACGAATAACATCTACACCAACCTCTAGGTGGCGTACAACTGGAATTTTCCCTTCCATGCTCAAAAGTACATCCTTCGTTTTCGTAATATTTTGTTGATTTCCGTCTTTTAATTTGAAAAATACGATATGTTTTATCATGAATAAAACTCCTTAATTCTTCTTATGATGGTGTTCATTATTATAACAAAAATAAAAGCACCATTCACCTTCTTTTCAAAAGTGGATGGTGCTCTTAATCTACTCATGCCTCTGTTTAGTTAAATAATACTTCAATTTCCGATCCTGTTTTAGCTTCTTCAATCCATAATTGGTATTGCTCACTAGTTTTTACTTTCTTTAACTCATCTTTGATTTCTTCTTGTTTTTCCTCAAAAGTAGGTGTGTTAGCTTCTTTTTTATCCGTTACTTTAATAATATGAAATCCAAATTCACTTTGTACGATTTCACTAACTTCACCAATGGATAAATTAAAAACTGCTTCGTCAAATTCAGGCACCATCGTACCTCGTCCAAAGAAACCTAAATCTCCTCCATTTGCACCGCTTCCTGAATCAGTTGAATGTTCTATAGCTAGCTCTGCAAAATCTGCGCCATCATTAATTTGTTGCATAATAGCTTCTGCTTCTTCTTTCGTTTCCACTAATATATGAGATGCTTTCACTTGCTCTTCTTCTGTATAGAAAGATAAATTTTCTTCATAATAAGTTGCAATTTCTTCATCTGTCACTTCAATTTTTGATTCAAATAATTTTTCAATCTGAAGTTGGAATGGGACAAGATCTTCTACAATTTTTTGATAGTCTTCCATTGACATTCCGTATTGAAGTAAATAAGCTTCAACTTCTTCTTCAGAACCAAATGAAGCTTTAAATTGTTCAATTTCTTTGGCTACGCCGTTCGCTAATTCTTCGTCAGTCACATTTAATCCTTCATTTGCTAATTCTTGGGAAACTAAACTTTGATCAATAAGTTGTTGAACCAAAGCGTTTGTTGTTTCTTTCCCTAGTTGTTGAACCATTAAATCAAATAGCTTGTCCTTACCAATTTTTTCACCATTTACTGTAGCAACATAATCAGAGTCTGACGCTGATTCAGATTGTTCATTGTTCTCTTGTTCAGATTTATTATCTTCATCAGCATTTGCTGTATTCAATACAGTTACTATAGATAAAGCAATTAACCCCGCAATAATAACAGATATGATGATCCATAATTTTGAACTGCTATTTTTAGTTTCATTCATTCTATGATTTCCCCCTGTTTTATACCACATATTTTCTTACACAAGTTACTATATCAGATATAGATAAACTTCACATTAAAATAAAATAAATAAAATAATGTTCGAATGTACTAACGACCATTTTTGTACTTGTTGTAAACAATATGATCTCACTGGACATACAATGAAATAAATAGAAAGAAGGGAGATGAAGAATTTGATTAATAATTGTAAGAAACAAAATATAGATGTGCAAACAATCCCAGCTAATTCAGGTTCGTTTGAATCGATTGTACCTGCGATCGTTTGTCCTGATCAAATCTTTAACTTAGATGTGAATGCTATCTTAAATGCACTAGATCCAAATGGAGATGCACTTGTAACAGTTGACAGCATAGATTTTCAGTTAATTACGGATACAAATACGATTATTTTAGATTTAGAGCCCGGTCCAGATGTACCGCCAGGATCAACAGTTATCAATATATCCCCTGATCAAAAAGTAGCCACCATTATCTTTGATGAAGCTATAGCAGAAAACGAAATCCTTTCTTTTTTACCTATTGTTTCAGTGATCATGCAAGCAGATGACCCTGATCCACCTTGTAGAGAAGTCATTATTGAAACTCAAGTTCGAGGATTTGTTAGCAGACCTGGTTTTGAAGATGATTATAGAGTAGATCTCTCAGTCAACACGACCATTTTTAAAAAAACGCATTTTTGCTGTAAGAAGAAATTCTTTAAAAAATGAATTTATTTCCTTTGAGACTCCTCAATCGAGGAGCTTTCTTTATTGTTTAAAAAGATTCATCATCAACATCACTTAACCAAGACTCAATGTCATGCACCACAGATTGTACTGTTCCATCCTCAAATGGTGAACTTAATTTAGCCTCCTTAACGAGTTTTAAAAACGGTTGACTGCCACCTAGCTTACAAAGATGAGTATAATTATCCCAAGCTTGTTCCCTATCTTCGTGCATCTTTTTCCAAAATTGAAATGCGCAGATCAAAGCCAACGTGTAATCAATATAATAAAATGGATTCTCGAAAATATGACCTTGTTGATGCCAAAATCCACCTTGTTCTAGATAAACATTTTCATCATAATCACGATGAGGTAAATATTTCTTTTCAATTTCTCTCCACATTTGTTTACGCTCTTTTGGCGTAAACTCTGGGTTTTCATAAATGAAATGCTGAAACTCATCTACAGCTACAACATAAGGTATGTATAACATTCTTGTGCTTAAATGAGAAAATTTATACTTATCTGTATCTTCTTTGAAAAATAACTCCATCCAAGGCCAAGTAAAAAACTCCATACTCATAGAGTGAATTTCACATGCTTCATAAGTTGGCCACACATATTCAGGATTTTCAAAGTGGCGACTGTTATACACTTGAAATGCATGACCTGCTTCGTGAGTTAATATATCAATGTCATCAGAAGTACCATTAAAATTTGCAAAAATATACGAGGATTTATAATTAGGGACATATGTACAGTAACCACCCGCCATTTTTCCATCTTTTGCCATCAAGTCCATGAGATCTTGATCTTTCATAAAACAGTAAAATTCATCTGTTTCTTTAGATAATTGTTCATACATCGTTTGACCATTATCCACAATCCAATTGGGATTTCCTTTTGGCGTAGCATTTCCTGATTTATATTCAAATCTTTCATCATAAAATTTTAAATGTTGAAGTCCTAGTCTAAGTTGTTGACGTTTTCTCAATTGTGTAGCGATAGGGACAATATATTGATGTACCTGATCTCTAAAAGCAGCAACCTGATGAGCATCATAATCTGTTCGTTTTAAACGAGCATAACCTAACTCAACAAAATTTTTGAACCCTAGTTTCTCAGCAATTTTTGTTCTTATCTTCACTAGATCATCATAAAGTTGATCTAACTCTTCTTCGTTTTCTAAGAAAAACTTGTATTTTGCTTCATTTGCCCTTTTTCTTATTACTCGATCAGAAGATTCAGTGAAAGGAATGAGTTGAGCTAAAGTATATGTTTTTCCATCAAATAAGATTTCAGCAGAAGCAATGAGCTCAGAATATCTTGAAGAATATTTATTTTCCTGCTGTAAATCTTTTATAATATCAGGAGACATGGTTTTGATCTCTAATTCAGCTAAATTAAATAAATGGCTTCCCCACTTTTTTTCTAACTCTTCACGATATTTCGAATCAATCAAGGCTTTATAAAACTTAGTAAACAACTCCTTAAATAAAGGCTCTGTCTCATCTAAATATTCCTGTTCTGATTTATAAAACTCATCTTTTGTATTTATCGAGTGACGTATACTTCCAATTTCAAACATCGTATAAAAATCATTATGAATGTTATATATCTCTCTCATTGCAAAATTTTGTTCATTCGATGAATTTGAATTTGAAAATTGTTTTAGCGCATTATCAAATTGAGAAGAAATCTCCTCTATATCTGGTCGTTTATAGGTATACTCAGAAAATTTCATTATATCTCTTCCTTTTCCATAGTCATTCATTAATTTCATCCAAACCATAATATCTCTCTTTAACAAATAGATCGTTGCTCTAAAATCAACATTCATAAACTAATATTTCCACTATGTTTAAATCATGCAGTTATATCTATACTTTTTGACTTTTGAAGATATGAATGATTAACTACTATTGTGTGTACAGCTAGACCTGACATCAACACTATCATAATAGATAAAATAAACACTGGATTGATGAAATTGATCAACGTAGAGCCAATAGACATACATAATCCAATCACAGCCTCACAAATTGCAAAAACCCTGCCTTGTATTTCATTTGCCGAATTTTCCTGCACCTTCACCTTCGAAGTTAATTCACCATATTCCATGGCAATAAAAAATAAAATAGCTGAAATAAAAGCAATGATAAAGTAATTAGAAAACATATAAAAAGATAGAGATATTAGGCTCAGCAATACGAAATATATCAAACCTTTATTACTATTAAATCCCCATCTATTTACTAACAATGCTCCTAAAAAACCTCCAAACCCCATACTTACTGTAAGTAGAAAGTTCCCAATTTCACCTTCACCAATATATTGGCTAACAATAGGGAAATAACTGTATACAATCCCCCATAATAAAGCCATACACATCATTGTAAATATGGCATTTAGTACTAATGAATTATGGAAAATTTCTTTAAGTCCAATCTTAAGTGTCAAAGAAATTTTTGTTGTCTGAGTTTTAACTGACTTCTGTGATTTTATTTTGATCAAACGAATAAAAAGCGCAGATATAAAATAGGTAACCGCATTAAAAGCAACAGCAGCTTTGATAGTTCCTAGAATAAGAAAAGCCCCTCCAATAAGTGCGCCTATGATTACAAAAAGAGTTGTAGCTTTTGCAAAAATAGTGTTTATTTTTTTAACATCGTCTCCTAATAAAGACATAACGGATAATCTAGCAGGATTAAAAAAAACACCACTCCCATAAGAAAGTAATAAAAGCAACAAGAATATAATGGGATATTTACCTTGAGGAAGCAATATAATGCCTAGGAAAATAACCCCTCTTATCAAATCTGTCCAAAACATAATTTTCACTCTATTAAATTTGTCAACAAATACACCTAAAAATGGTTGAATAATCATAGGAATACTTCTCACGATAATAACTCCTGAAACAACCCAATAATCCTGATAATACGTCGATAAAATAAGTAAAGCAGGCAAAACACAATAATCTCCCATAAACGAAAGAGCTTGCCCATATAACAATAATTTTGAATTTTTACTTAAACTATTCATATAATTCGATGTAACATCTCCTTGTATTTTCATTTCGATCTATTTAAGCTCATATTAAATGATCTTATCTCCGCTCAGGCATCAACATCAACTACTTTTTTAAGTTAACACTCTCTTCATTTGATCTATATGATGCTTATCATGCCCAAAAAAATCTTTAAGGTATTGGGTAACATGAAAAGCTCTTCCATCTCCATCTATATAAGTTTGCCTATACCTTTCATCTGAGAGTGATTCAATTTGTTCAATGATAAGTTTCCTATATAAAACTGCCTTTTCTGAGAGTTCCTTAATACTTGTTGTTTTACCATACTCTTTAGCTTGTTCATTGAATTCATCAAAATCGATATGCTTCAACGTCAGAGGAGTTTGATTTGCAATCTTTTCAATGGCCTCTTCATAAAAATACTTATCCCATAACATAATATGGCTAACAACTTCTCTAATCGTCCATTTCCCTTTTGTTATAGGTTTATTCCATATATGATCTTTTTGATCTTTAAGATCATCTACAAATAGAATCCAATGGTTGAATTCTACTAACAATTCATTCTTTTCATTTGACATCATCAATCACCCTTTTCAAAAATATAACGTAACGTCCAACTTTTCTTATTTATTTCAAGTGGGAACTAACTTCATTAGCTCCCACTATATTAAATTACTTTAGCGGAATATAGATATCCATTTCAGAATTTTTATCGGCTGGTCCTAAAAATCTTTCATCGTAAAACTCAAATGAAAAATCTTCAAAAGGTACTTCACCAGATTGAGGCAACCATGTTTCATAAATGTACTTAAAAGCTGCACCCACCCCACTCATATCACCTTTATAAGTAAAAACAGCGTATCGGCTTGCAGGAACTGTTTTTATAACAATTTTATCTGGCAATTCAGAGGTTTGATCATCAATCTCAACTCCACTGACGTATGAGAATTCATTTGTTTTTGGATTAAAATCAAAGCATAAACCATAAGTCTTATTTTCATTTGTTTTATTTTTTATGTTTGGCAGAGTTCCCATAAACTCTTCCCACAATTGACCTATTTCTTTTTGATCTTCATCCTCCTTCATTAAAGAACGACACTGTAAACCTGCAATTTTAAACTCATCCTTCTTAACAATAGTAGGTTCTAGCGTTGGGGTTTGATTTTTCATTTTAACTCCTCCTATATGGATTGTTTTTGCTTACAAATAAAGGTTATCATTGAATTGCGACAAAACATGTCGTAGTTTTGTGAGAAATTGTTTATAATGAAATTTAAATCAAAAAAACACTTGATAGGAGTTTATAATGAATAAATCCAAACGTTTAGTTGAACTGATTATGTATATCAATGATAAACGTCAATTTACAGCAAAACAGTTATCTGATGAATTCAATGTTTCTTTGAGAACTATTCAAAGGGATTTATTGGATTTACAGGAACTCGGTGTTCCATTGTATTCTGAGGTAGGAGCTGCAGGAGGATATACAATACTGAAGGAAAGGATGCTTCCTCCAATCACTTTTACAGAAAAAGAAGCGATTGCGATGTTTTTTGCCTATCAGTCCTTACAATTTTATAAGGATCTACCTTTCGAGTCTGATTCCATTTCTGCTTTAAATAAGTTTTATCATCATCTAGCTAAAGATATTAAAACACGAATTGATGGAATGAAAAATAGAATGGTATTTTGGACGCCTACAAGACAGCAGTCTTCACCTTATTTACAGTCATTATTAGAAGCAGCCACTCAACAAAAAGTAATCAAGGTCAAATATGATTCATTAAAAGAAACTAGTAGTCGTAAAATCCAACCCATCGGGGTTTATTCTCAAAATGGTTTTTGGTATTGTCCTGCTTATTGTTTTAAAAGATTAGAGGTTCGATTGTTTCGCGCGGATCGTATATTAAATCTAGAGGAATCAGAAGAACAAAATAATGTAGACTTAAGCAGTTACGATGTCATTAACTGGTATCATTTCGATGAGAACGAAGAATCCAATCCATTAGTTCAAGTCAAGGTTCGATTTACTAAAGAAGGTTTTAGAAGATGCCAAATGGATCCTTATTTAGATAGACATCTTAAAAAGATTGATAATGGAGGTGGAGAATTAAACATGAGCATGAGAAAAAATGATTTAGAGTACTTTACAGATTATTTCTTTAGCATGGGTAAACAAGCTCAAGTTCTTCAACCACCTGAGATGGTGAACATGATAAAAAATAAGATAGAGGATTTGATGAAGATATATATGTGAATTCATACACTATCTCCAAGGTGATAACGTGTCTGTAGAAGTAGATGAAAAAGAGTATTAAACGAGTAAAGTCAATTTACCAAAAGGATTTAATCCAAAATTTCTTAAATCCATGCAGAAAATAGTAGATCGATATGATGAGACATTTAAAGAATTAAAGGACCAATAAGAGGAGTCCACAAGAAGTTGGTATCAAGGATCATGCCTTCTGGAATCACCGATATTCAGAACTCAACATACTCTTATTGAAAAGGATGCCTATCCTTCTATTTTTGATAAAGAAGCTGCATTTTTTGAAAGCTTAGAAAAAATCATGCATTTCAAAAAGCAAATAAAAGAACTGATTCGAATGTTTGGTATTATTCAAAATATTGTTCGAATCATAATTTATGTAGCCGCGCCGCTTGCTGCATTTGAATTAGTTATAGCATTTACCCCCATCACAACAGCAACGAGTTCAGGTGTTGATAATTTAGTAGAGTTATTTGTTAGTTTATAAGCCGAAGATTCAAAAAAACCGTTAATTTTATTAAATTGAGCTACTAACTTTTGTCTTTCATCTGTGATTTCATATTGCCTTGAAAAACTAGGGGAATAGATATGATATTCATTACTTCTAGTTTCATAAACATATTTTTTTGAAAAAAATGATATCTTAGCTCTTACGATGCCTAATTCTTGTCCTATACGGTCACTTATGACCCACTTATTACTAAAAAAACGAAATCCCCCTTTTATGACTGTAAATCCTTTTTCATCACACACTTCAATGCTTGTTGAAAAAGCACTTTTTAAATCCAACTCCCCCAATTTTACCTTGTTTTCTGTATAAATATCAGTTAAACCAGATGAAAAGAAATTATCTTTGAAATAAACAATAGTATTTTTCATAAAAACCCTCCAGTTCAAAATGTACATACAGATGTTAACCATATGGATGTAGCTGTAAGTTAGTTGGCCTTCCTCTTACTTAATACGATAAATATCCATTAAGGTTTCTCTTAATGTAGGAAATTCAAACTTAAATCCCAATTGTTGAGCTTTATTAGGCAACACTTTTTGACCGTCTAAAACTAATGTACTCATCTCACCCAACATCATTTTTAAAGCAAAACTCGGAGCTGGTAAATAATGTGGACGACTCAGCACTTCTCCTATCGTTTTTCCAAATTCATTCATTTGTAATGGAAAAGGAGTTGTAAAATTCACTGCGCCTTCGAATTCTCCATTGTGTATAATAAAATCGATTAAATTAACTACGTCTTTTATATGAATCCATGATAACCATTGTTTCCCTGTGCCAACCTTACCACCTACAAAAAGTTTATACGGTAAAACCATCTTAGGTAACGCACCTTCTTGTTTATCCAATACAATACCGAACCGAGTATAAACTGTACGAATACCTAAGTTTTCTGCTTTTGAAGCATGTTTTTCCCATTTTTGAACTGTTTTAGCTAAAAAATCACCACTTGTAGAAAGGTCATTTTCTATAAAGGTTTGTTTTAATGATGTACCATAGTATCCTACAGCTGAAGCGTTGATAAATAATTTTGGTCTATCGTATAATTCACTAAATAACTTCATGAGCGTATCTGTAACTTGTATTCGAGTTTTAATGATTCTCTCCTTTTGTTGCTCAGTCCATCGACCATTATTAATAGATTCACCCGCTAAATTGATAAACACATCCATTCCCTCTAGTTTATCTACTAATTCATTTATGGAATCAACTGACCACCCAATATATTCAAGGTTTTTGTGATCTGACTGATAAGAATCGGGTTTACGTGTTAATATGCAAACTTTATGGTTCTGTCGTAAAAAATTACGTGTTAGATGTTTTCCTATAAATCCAGTACCACCTGTTACACCAATTCTCATATGAACACTTCCTTTCATCTAAAAAAAATTTTCATCATATCAACACACTTAGGCAAATACATATAAGTATATAGAAGTGAGGAGGATTTAATATGCACCGACAAGAGCAAGCCGTTTTACAGGCCTCTCAACAAGAGGTTGAGTTTATGCGGAATTTTAAAAATAAAGCATATCATATTGCCATGCAGCATATAAACAAACCCGTCCGAATTCAAACTATTCACGGACAAATATTTGAGGGTACGATCGTGAATGTTGATCAAGATAATTTATATTTACAAATCTCCAATCCAAATCAACAATATTACCCACAACAATATTATCCACAACAACAATATCCACAACAAAACCATCGATTCTTTTTTGGAGGGGGAGGTATCCTCGTATTATCTCTATTCCTTTTACTAGTAATTATATTATTAATATTTTAATTAAAACATATCAACTCATAAGAATAAAACACCAGTTTTTTTATGGTGTTTTTTGTTTGTTCTATTTTAAACCTATTAATTTGACTTTAGTGGGGGATTAAGCCCCCCACTAAAAGAAAAGTCACTATGTTATTCTTCTTTGCTCTACTTATTGCACGGTATAGTTATACTGAGGCGAATCATAAGCAGGGGTGCCTAATGTATAAGTATAGAAAAATTCAATGACATCCCCTTGACTCACTCCTGAAATTTCATATTCCCAAGTCCCACTGTTGTTCACAGTACGTACATTAACTTGCCCACCATTGTTCACTTTATAATGTAAGTCCACAAAGTTAGAAATTGCCCCAGTTGGTGTGAATTTCAATGTTACTACTGAGACATCATCTACGATTTCTATCGTATAATCATCTTCAACAATCGTAGTTCCTCCTCCTGGAGAGGATTCTAATGTAGTAATTGTAATCATGTTTCCAGCAGATTCATTACCTGCAGCATCCTTTGCTCTTACATCAAATGTATAGGTTGTATTTGCTGTAAGTCCTGTCACTGTAAACGCTGTGGACGTTATTGAACCTATATTTGTAGAGCCTTGATAAATATCGTATCCTATCACTCCTATATTATCTGTGGATGCGTTCCAACTTAAATCCACAGACATTTCCGTAATTCCTGATGCCGTCAGGTTCGATGGTGTGCTTGGAGCTGTTGTGTCTGGTGGATTTCCCCCTCCTGGAGATGATCCCACTGTATAACTATATTCAGGGGAATCGTAAGCAGGAGTACCGAGTGTGTACGTATAGAAGAAATCAATCACATCCCCATCACTCATTCCAGATATCACATATTCCCATGTGCCATTATTATTCACTGTACCTACATTAATCTGTCCGCCATTATTCACCTTATAATGAAGATCTACAAAGTTAGAGGTCGCTCCTGTTGGTGTGAATTTCAATGTAACTGCTGAACCTCCATCAATAATTTCTATCGTATAGTTTGGCTCCGTAATCACAGTATCCCCTTCTAAAGTTGTAATCGTAACCTGATTACTTGCAATTGATTCATTTCCTGCTGCATCCTTCGCCTTCACTTCAAATGTATAAGTAGTATTGTCTAATAAGTTCGTTACAGTATAACTTTCAGATAATGCTGTTCCTACATAAATACTTGAATTACCATTTTCCACTTGATACACATCATATCCTGTCACACCTCTGTTATCTGTGGATGAATCCCAGCTTAAATCTACTGTGGTTTCAGTTATGTTTGCTGCACTTAAATTTACTGGAGCCGTTGGTGATTCCGTATCTGGTACATCAGTTGTTACTGTTACTCTATTGCTAGCAGCCGATTCATTACCTGCTGCATCCTTCGCTTTTACTTCAAATGTATAGGTTGTACTCGCAGTTAAGTTAAGCACTGTAAAGCTTGTAGATGATGTTGTTCCTACATAAATGGGTGTATTACCATTCTCTATTTGATATACATCATATCCTGTCACACCTCTGTTATCTGTGGATGAATCCCAGCTTAAATCTACTGTCGTATCTGTAATGTTTCCTGCAATTAGATTAACTGGAGCCGTTGGTGATTCCGTATCTGGTACATCAGTTGTTACTGATACTCTATTGCTAGCAGCCGATTCATTACCTGCTGCATCCTTCGCTTTCACTTCAAATGTATAGGTTGTATCTGCTGCTAAATTTGTTACTGTATAACTTGTGGTTGTTGTTGTTCCTACAAAAACGGATGTATTTCCATTAACTACTTGGTATACATCGTAACCTACTACACCTCTATTATCTGTGGATGCTCCCCAGTTTAACTCTATAGTTGTCTCTGTACTTCCCGCTGAAGTTAAATTTGTAGGTGTACTAGGCGCTTCTTCATCTATGGGGTTGCCTGAACAATCTCCACCTGGACTTACTGCCGATTGTTGAGCCATGGATTTTGCTGGAACCGTTAATTCATAACAATCTGAGAAAGTGACTGTAGTTGCAACATTATTTGCATTATAAGCAACATAAGTGTTCAATCCATCTTTAGTAAACACACCATAAAGAGGAGTATTTGCAGTGATATCAAAATTTGGTAAACCATACACATCTAAGGATCTCATCCAGTGGTATGTGCGTGCTCTTGATTCTCCAAATTCAATCCCTACAGCAGGATCAAGCTCTTCATTTGTATCTTTCCATCTTAACAATGCTTCTGCTGGATCGTATAATGCATAATAAGAAAGCATAATATCTTGCCATGTATTGATATTATCTAACCCTGGCCAACCATACTGTGCTTTTTTCTCTAAATAATTTGGAAATTCTGCATAGGCTCTATCATAGTTATTTTTCACATAATTTGGATCTAATCCTAGGTATAATGAAGCTCCCGTAACTGGCAACATTTGAATTCCGTGAGCTTCAATCGGTTCTTCAGTCCACCAAGTGATATGATTATATTTCCCTCCCCATACCATGACGGCTGTATCACCATCGTTTGTATACTCTGGATCAAAAACATCACCATATAAATCAAACCAATAGTTGTTAATAGCTTCTCTTTCCGTTGTATACATATAAATTCCAGCATCTCTTATTTCAGTATCACCTGTTGCAGTTCCCCATAAAATTAAAGCTGCCCAGGCATTCATCGCTTCAGATGAAGATTCCTGATTATTTCCTGAATGCTCCCAGCTATGTCCTCCACTATTTGGTGAATAACCTACTCCGTTAGCCCAAGAATGACCTGCATAAAGGTCAAAGTTTCTCAAAAATAAATAATCATTTGACTGTCGATCGGTTGTTGCAATATCTTGAACTAATTGATTCACCATGCCTCCCCATTGATCATCTTGATACCAAGCATCTGCAGAATCTTGTTCTAATAAAGCAACTTGCGCAGCTGCATAAATCCAATAACCGTAATGAAAATGATGATCATTCATTTCACTTGCGGAGCCATAACTTGTAGGGTAGCCGATTAATGTTTTCCAGTGATCATCGTAATAAAAATAATTATCATTTACTTTTGCACCAGACTCATTATACTTTGTTGGAGTAAACCACCACTCCAATGTAGCTTTAATCGATTGAACAAGTTCAGACTGTTTAAATGTATCATCTAATTGCGTAGTTAATGGAAGAACATTTGAAATTCTACCTAAGTTTTTCCCCATCCAATACGTGTCATATCCTGAAAATCCACCGTCTACCCCGTACTGAACAAAGTTAGGATTTAGCGTTTTTCCGTAATCATAGTATTCCTGTACGTATCCTTCTAATCTTGCAATATCATTCGGATCTGTTAATTCAGGCATAAATGGCAAAATTCCATTGTACACATATTGTGTTGAAAAATTTTGTCCAGAAAGCGTTTTCATTTGTCCTCTGATTGTATTATAAGAGTGTAAATATTGAGATGCATTAATTAGTGGATTATTCCTCCATTGATGAGGATAAAGCGCAGTGATTGTGTCCGTGTTTGTACCTTCCATTGGGGTTGTCGTTATAATATAGTCGCTAGTTACAGTACTACTAGCTTCATCATAATTCCATTCCACTTTTGTATCCGCGACAAAAGCAAATGCATGATCCATAAACAGGTTATAAGTATCAACACTACTATCAGGTAATCCTGCTATTGATAGAAAGTGTTTACCTTCTGGTAAATCAGCAACAAGTTCTGAACCATTATTTGTCCAAGTAGTTCCAGAAGGAGCGTAAATGCCATAAACATTCGTTTGTCCGTTATTATTTATAGATAATTGAATATGTGAGCCGTCTTCTCTTAAAATCGTTGCAGTATTTTTAAACACAATTTTAGGATCTGCTCCATCAAAAGTAAAATAAGCATATGGGCTACCATGTCCGATCGTAACTTTCATATTTTTGGAACCATCTGCACTAGGCATTAAAATATCTGCTGACCAATCCGTGATTTTATCTGCTTCGGCTGCTACCGGTGAAAAGGTAGTTGCTTGCACTTCCAAATCCACCTGACCTGGTCTGATTTCTCTTTCAACCTCATTTTCACCATCTTCTAACACATTCAAAGTTTTTGGTGGATTACTGATTTGAAATCCTGAATTTACAGCTTTAAACGCTAAGGGATGGGCATAAAGCGCACCTGAGTATTGCAGCCATACGACTGAACTAATCCAATCATTTGTTGATAACGGCTTGTTATCAAAATTGCTTGTCGTATAATCTACATCTTGTGGTGTCCTCCGTTCATTTTCATATACCCAATTATAAATCTGACCTCCTTTAGTGACCGTGGAGTATCCTCCTTCTCCAACTGCTACATCATCTGCAGTTATTTCTGCAAATATTGCATTATCTGGAGTTAAAAAACTAACAAGGATCATTAACATGGCAAGTAAAACATATAACGTTTTTCTCATTTTACCTCTCCTTTTTATTATATTTCCATGTATGAAATCGTTTTCAGGAAACTGTTTAAAGTTTCACCTCTTTTCTATATAAAATTACTTGAAAAAAAGTACTATAAACATAGATATTTATATTCCGTTAATTTAAAGTATAATAATTGCTATTTCTCTCATTAGTATACTATATTCTGTAATAATTTTCAGTATTTTCTGAATTTTCAATTAATATTATTTTCAAAAATTAATTTAATTAAAATAGGCCATGAAACAAGCAATTAAATGTCCTACAACGTACACTACATTGAACCAATTAATTCTTCTTAGTTACCAATAAAACCATTTTATGAATCATTCATTTTTGTTCAATATTAATAATTTCTCATTTTACAAAATAAAGGAGATGTCATTTAATCAATGGTTATAAAACAAAATCATAAAAAGTACGTTTCAAGCAAATGGAAAAAAACATTAGTTTTGATAAATAATGTTCACTTAAAAAAATATATTCCCGATACAAAAAAAGTGAGTTATGAGAGTTTAAATGAAATGCTGGAAAAACATAGTGTAGTTTATGTTAAACCGAGTCGTGGCTCATCCGGGAAAGGTGTAATGAAAATTCAAAAAAAGATTCAACATGAAAAAACAATTTATGAAATACAAAATGATCTAAATATAAATTATTTCTACACTTATACAACTTTATATAACGATCTAAATGAACACATTAAAAAATCAGAACGGTTGCATATCGTACAAAAAGGAATCGATATGGTCAAATATAATGATCGATCAGCAGACATAAGAGTTATGGTACAACAAAATCTTCAATCTGGGTGGGAAGTCACTGGATTTCTTGGTAGATTATCTCATCCTAAAAAAGTAGTAACAAATATCAGTGGAGGGGGTACGGTTTGTGATATTGATGAACTGTTAGATCATGTTTGTACAAATAAAAATGAAAAAGAAACCTTAATAGAAGAACTAAACATGGTTGGAGTGGAAACAGCTAAACAAATGAATAAAGCTTTTCCAAACATAAAAGAAAACGGGATAGACATTGCTCTAGATCAAAAACTTCACCCTTGGATCTTGGAAGTAAATACGAAACCTGATATCATCCCATTTACACTTTTAAAAAATAAAACTATCTTTGAAAAAATATTGGAGTATAGAAAAGTAAACAGAAGAGATTATAATCCCAAACAAAACCATAAAAATACTAAAACAACAGATAAACGGAGAAAAAGAAACGTAAATAAAAGTAAAAATAAGTCAAATTTAAAAGTACAACCTAATTCTTTTCATGAACCAAAAAATGCAACTCCTAATTTTGCTAAAAAGTTTAAACGCTTTAAAAAAAGAAAATATTCTAAAAGAATGATTTAGTAAATTAGAAGACAAAAGTAATAAGATTAAAGACTTTTTAACATAACTAAAGAGAAGTCATCCTTCTCTAAACCAAGTAATGGTAGATGACTTCTCAGTTAAGCCCATATATAATCCCCATTTCATGATGGGTTACAATCTTGCTCAATTATTCAAATACAAATATATCTCTTTAATGGTGGTAGTTCATATACCTACTTATGTATTCTAAAAAACGATATAATATTGATTTGATTTTCCATGATAGTGTGAAATTAAATAAATTTTATATAAATGTTTTAAAAACGCATACATATTTCCTTCCTTATTTTCAATATCAACCATTGTTTCATATACTTTTTGCTGCATTTCTGGATGTGTATGATCAACAATTAAGTCTATTAATGAGTCCATATTAATATAATGGGGTTTATCATTATATAAAACTTTAAATTCACAATTTTCCCACTCTCTTTCATAAAAAAAATTTTGAAGAGATCTTCTAGTTTTATCCATAATATTGCTCACCTTTTCCTAATCAAAATAGATTCATTTCCAAATCTTATATTTATATTTCCATTATATTCTGAGTACGGAGTTCCTTAAAGATACTTTTAATTCAAAATTTGGTAGATTATATTTTTTTATTATACCATCATGCTTACTATTTTGTAATTATTTACATAATAAATGATCAGAAAAAAGCCGATTCCTTTTCAAACAGGAGATCGACATTTGAGCATTCTTTACATTAGTTATTTATATTTTATATATCAGTCCCATATTAATGGTCTATCTAAGCCTATCATTCTTAAGTATTGTAGAAATTGACCCGCATGAACCGAATCATGATAAGCTATCCGTAAAAGCATATCACCTAAATAACGCTTGTAATTTACATCACTTCGATCAATTAATTTAGTAGATAGTTCTTCTGTTGATAGCGACTTTACATACTGGATAAAGTCATCAAAATATGGTTTTGATAACTCAATTTCTTTTTGGACAGAAACAATCGGTTCATCATCATAAGGTTTAGAAATCTCTTTATTAAGTGATCCATTATTTTGTAAAATCATATGATATCCATAACTGCCACCCCAAACATGGCGAATCATTTCACCAAATGACATGGCTTTGTGATCGGGTTTCCAATCTATCCATTCATCCGGAAGAGCGTTCCACAATTTGATAGAACGTCTCCTTGTTTCTTTTAAATTCATGATTGCAAGATCAATAGAATTCATCTAATTTCCTCCCTTTCTTTTATAAAAGTTATTGTAACGCATTTTCATTTAGGGTATCATCGAAATATGAATGTATATCCGAATATCTCATATATTGCTAAACTTATTTCTGAACCAACTAGAGCTATCATTTTAGAATCATTAATGGGGGGACAAGCACTTCCAGCAGGTGAATTGGCTTATATGGCAAAAGTATCACACCCTACAGTAAGCTCTCATCTATCTAAATTAGTCGAAGGGAATTTACTCAAAGTTGAACAATTTGGAAGACACCGCTATTATAAATTAGCAAATGAACAAGTTGCAGAGGTCATTGAAAAATTAGGAGCCATAGCACCCTCAGTTCAGATCCGTTCATTAAAGCAGTCTGACCAAATGAAACAAGTACGTTATGCTAGAACTTGTTATGATCATTTAGCTGGAGAGCTAGGAGTGAGTATCACTGAAGCATTATTAAATCAAGGTTTAATCATCTTAAAAGATGATTTATATGAAGTTACAAAAGAAGGCGAAAAATGGTTTGAAAACCTAGGAATTATGATAAATAATGTGGGCAAAACTCGGAGAGTTTTTGCGAAACCTTGTTTAGATTGGAGTGAGAGACGATATCATATATCAGGATGGTTAGGAGCAGCCATTGCCACTCATTTCTTGGATCAAAAATGGATGATCAAATCAACAACAAATCGTTCAGTTCATCTTACTGAAGAAGGAAAAATCATGTTAGAGCAAAGTTTAGGTTTAGAATATTAATATAAATAAAGAGACTATCCTATAATTGTATACAACTCTTATAGGACAGCCTCTTCATCTTTCCAAATTTATTAACCAATGGTTTGAGTTAGTTTTTCAGTTAAAACATCCTTACTTTGTAACCCAATCATTTTATCAACAACCTCACCGTTTTCAAAAATTAATAATGTTGGGATGCTTTGCACTGCATATAACGCAGCTAATTCAGGGTTTTCATCCACATTCACTTTACCAATGTTCACTTTGCCTTTTAACTCTTCTGCTAATTCATCTACTATAGGCAATTGGGTTTTACAAGGACCACACCAAGGAGCCCAAAAATCAACTAAAGTAACTCCTTGTGATATGGTTTGATCAAAGTTTTTTTTATTTAAAACAACTGCTCCCATTTCTTTCACTCCTTTAAAGTGTTTATATTTTATTTTTCTTTATATTCATATTATATTTTGATTTTCACTTATATTCTGTAAGATGTTTTACATTTGTGAACTATCCACCGCTTAATTCTAAATGTTCTTTTGCTAATTCTATTTTAAGATGAATAGATTTTCTTCCTGTACGTATGATTTCTTCTTTCACTAAATCCTTTAATAATACACTGACGGATTCTCTCGTTGCCCCAATCATGTTTGCTAACTCTTGATGTGTCAAAGGCAGATCAATCTTATAATAATCTCCATCTTTAATGCCAAACTGCTCTGAAAGTTTAAGCAATAAATGTAAAATACGTGTGCGAATATCTCCAAAAGCGAGTTTTTCCAGCATTGCATCTCGATCTCTTAAACGATCACTTAAAGCTTTTAAAAATCTTAAAGCCAATTTTGGATGTTTCTCAATAAATTTTTCGAAATGAGTTTTACTTAAAGAACATAATAATGTATCCTCTATTGTTTCAATAAAAACATCCTTTGTACCAAATGAAAAAGAATCAATTTCTCCAAATACATTTCCTTTACCTAAAATACCTAAAGTAAACTGTTTTCCTTCTGCATTAATTTTATAGAGTCTTAATTTGCCTTCCTTAAGAAAATACATACCTTCACGATATTTCTCAGGTGTTTGTATAATTGTATTTTTTTTAATGGTGGACATCGGAGCCATTTTATCAAGCTCCATCAAATCTTCCATCGGTAGTTCATCAAAAACACTTATTTGAGATAAATACGATAACTTATCCATCTTTTCCCTCCAAAATCGTTTCAAACTTATTCGGATCAAACGTGTATATAACTTTTTCATCCCATACGATTAAAGGCGTGGCAATTCCCCCTAATCGGAGCACCTCATCAAATCGGTCTTGGTCGTGTGTTACGTTAATCAATTCATACTTTATTTTCTTTTTATTAAAAAAGTCGATCACTTCTTCACAGGCAATGCAATGATCACTGATATATAGCTGTATGTTCAACTTTAACACCACCCTTTATATTTATTAAACATACCATATTTTATATTCAGCTCAAAAATAAGTTCTAATTTAAATATAAAATAGATAACCATTTAAATAAGTTAAGTATTTCACATTAGAGAAAATGTCCTCTTTAACCCATTTCTCCCTTATTAAGTCTACTTACAATAAAATACAAGATTGATCACTCAGTGAATTACATTGATCAAAAATCAAATGTGAAAGGAGTTTTAAAAATGATAAGACTAAAAAATAAAGATGAAATCTCCTTGATGAGAGAATCAGGAATATTATTAGCGGAGTGTCATCAACAAGTTAGTAAATTAATTAAACCAGGTATTTCAACTATAGAAATAGATACATTTGTTGAAAAATACTTGCAAGATCATGGAGCCACACCAGAGCAAAAAGGTTTTCAAGGTTATCCATTTGCTACTTGTGGTTCAGTAAATGATGTCATTTGTCATGGTTTCCCTAATGAAACTCCCCTTAAAGAAGGAGATATTGTAACGATTGATTTTGTTGTTAATTTAAATGGTTGGTTAGCTGATTCAGCCTGGAGTTATTCGGTAGGCAACATTTCTGAAGATGCACAAAAATTGTTAGATACAACTTTAGAAGCACTTCATGTAGGAATAAAACAAGCCCAAGTCGGAAATCGTGTTGGGGACATATCTCACGCTATTCAAACATTCTCTGAATTAAAAAAATATAGTGTTGTGAAAGAGTTTGCAGGTCATGGGATTGGTAAAAAAATGCATGAAGATCCATTCATCCCACATTTTGGACCTTCAGATCAAGGAGCTTATCTAGAGGAAGGAATGGTAATAACTATTGAGCCCATGTTAAATATAGGAGCTCCATATTGTAAATTAGATGATGATGGTTGGACGGCACGTACACTAGACGGCTCGTTATCGACACAGTATGAACATACCTTAGCGATAACAAAAAATGGCCCTTTCATTTTAACGGAATTATAAGATTATAATTACTATACTCCAAAACATAAAAAATAGAGGAAGATGTACCATACATGGATCAGAATCTACATCTTTTTCCTCTATTTATTTACCGATTTTTCAATCTTTTAATTTCCTGATTCCACAAATGTTGCAATTCTATCTTTAATGGAATCTCTCACTTCTCTAAACCGCATCATAATTTCATCTTCAGTTCCTGTTGCTTTTGCTGGATCTTCAAATCCCCAGTGCCATTTGACCACATTTTTATTTGAAATGACAGGGCAATGTTCATCTGCATGTCCGCACAATGTGATGACATAATCTGCTTTATTTAAAATTTCAGGATCAATGACATCAGAACTATTGTTGCTAATGTCAACGCCTGCATCTTTCATAACTTGAACAGCACGCGGATTCAGACCATGTGCTTCTAAACCAGCACTTTTCACTTCATACTTTTCACTTCCAAGAGCTCTTAAAAATCCATCAGCCATCTGACTTCTACATGAATTGCCTGTACATAAAAAATATACTAATTTTCTTTCAGTCATCGTTGAACTCCTTTGATTTGTTGTATTTGTTAATTTATTTTAAATTATAAATGTTATCACAATGTTAAAACACAGCCTTTTGTGTAAATTCATCAATGTTTTCATCATTTATATTTTTGAAGGTGATTTGAGACCTAAACATTGTAAAACCTGTTTTAGGATTTTCCCTGTTGCATACGTCAGCACCAATTTGGATTTTTTCTCGTTCATATCATCAACATTTATTCGTACATTATTATAATAGCGATTAAATTTTTTGGCAACTTCTAAAGCGTAACGTGCAACAACAGAAGGTTCGTTTTTAAATAACGCTAGTTCTATGATCTGTTGAAAATTCATCAACTCCTTAGATAAAGTCCAAGAAGAAGGATCATTCAAATATTTCCCGTCAACCGGATTCAAATGATCGTTTATCCAAGATTCTTTCCACTCTCCCTTTTCAAGTAAACTTTGGATACGAGCATAAGTACATTGAACATACGCTCCTGTCTCCCCCTCAAAGTTTAAAGCATCTTCGAGTGAAAAGTCCACTTCCTGTATACGATTATTTTTCAAATCATTAAATATAACTGATCCAATTCCAATGGCTTCAGCAACTTCATCCTTGTTAAACAAATCAGGATTTTTTTGATTAATAATCTCTTTCGCTTTTGAAACAGCTTCTTCTAATACTTTTTCTAAAAAGATAACCTTACCGCGACGTGTAGACATCTTTTTACCTTCAAATTTCATTAAACCAAAAGAAATATGCTCACAATCATTGGACCAACCTTTACCGATTTTATCAAGCACTGCAAAAACCTGCTTAAAGTGCAATTGCTGTTCCGCTCCAACTACATATAAGATTTTACTTCCTTTCATTTGTTCATGGCGATAAATGGCTGTTGCCAAATCTCTAGTAGGATAAATGGTAGTTCCATCTGATTTTAATATTAAACAAGGAGGCATATCTAATTCATCTAAACGAACAACCATGGCCCCTTCACTTTTTTCAAGTAGACCTTTTTCTTTAAGCTCTATTACAACAGGTTCCATTTTGTCATTATAAAAACTTTCTCCTAAATAATGATCAAAGTCTACACCTAGTTTTTCATACATTAGTTTAAACTCTTTAAGACTTAATTCAATAAAATAATTCCAAAGTTTTATTGCTTCCTCATCACCCTCTTCCAGCTTCTTAAACCATATACGTGCTTCTTTTTCAAGTTCAGGATCTTGTTCTGCTTCCTCATGAAATTTCACGTATAACTGAAGGCATTCATGGATCGCGTTATCTTTCATTTTTTGTTGATCTCCCCAACGTTTATAAGCTGTGATTTGTTTACCAAACTGGGTTCCCCAGTCACCCAAATGATTCACTCTTACAGCATCATACCCTGCAACTTTATATATGTGATACAAAGCATTTCCAATCATAGTGGAACGAAGGTGTCCAATTCCAAAAGGTTTGGCAATGTTAGGTGAAGACATGTCAATTATAATACGCTCATTTTTGCCAATATCCATCTTTGTAAAATCTTCTTGTAAAATAGAATTCAATAATTTTTCTGACCATACATTGTTTTCAAAGAAAAAATTAATGTATGCTCCTTGAGAGTGTATGTTGATATTTTCAAGTTTTAGATCATTTTTTAATTGTTCTACCAATTCTGCAGCTATAATTGTTGGATTTTTTTTGTACTTTTTAGCTAATATAAAACAAGGGAAAGCAATATCTCCTAGTTCTGCATTTGGTGGAACTTCAAGCAATTGTTCAATTTCTTCTGTGCTTAGTAATATAACATCCTTTAATATGTTAGCAATGGTCTCTTTTAGCATCTTTCTCACTCCTTGATTTTGATATTTTTATATGTGTGGTGAACGTATTAATGTTTACATCTAAAATCGTCCACTTCCTTGTGGACAACGATGCACCAAAACATCCTGTTTTGGCAGTTCGTCCAAATAAGATTGGTCGGCTAAATTCACAACACGTCCTTGTGGTGAACGCCTGCATCAGTTCGTCCAACTAAGGTTCCTCTACTAAGACCAGCCACGTCCATGTGGCCAACGTAGACATCAATTCATCCTTAATAGGTACGCTGGCTAAGTTCTCAACACGTCCTTGTGGTGAACGCCTGCATCAGTTCGTCCACGAACTGAAAAACTCCCGTCTCAATATAGAGACGAGAGTTTTATATTCCCGTGGTACCACTCTTCGTGCATGAAAATCATACCATCATTCATGCCACTTAAATACGATATCGGAGCTACCGGATCTTCCTACTTTTAAGTTCAAAAGATCATCTCATGGGTCCGCTTCTTCATGTTCTCCGTACCGACTTCCACCAATCTCGGCTCGCTTTGACTCTCAAACATGAGTACTCTCCCAATCACTGATTATGATGATAAAATTATATTATGAACATTTTAAATGAAACGGTTTTGAATGTAAAGAGGGGATTGTTTAAAAATCAACCATGCTGTGTTTAATCCAATCCCCATCCTCAACTTTAATTAGATCTTCAACACTTTGATTCCAAATATATACCCATGCTTCTACTTTTTCATTTAAATCTGTGCTCACTATTTTAGATTTTCTTAGATACATGCTTTTTTCAGGTTTTCCCTCCATATACTCTTCAAAAATATCCAAGCTTTTTAATACTGCCCTATACTTTTGATGCTTTATATACATTAACTCTCCTACAATTTCACCTTCCCCTTCAATCACAGCAGGGTATTTAGCAACCACATGCATCTTTCCTTGTATTGTTCCACTTACCTCTTTTTCCGTATTCCCTTTTAAAAAATGTTCGTATGCACCGTACATAGCTTTTTTCATTAATGAGCCATACACAAAAATAGGTTTCATTTAAAATTCTCCTCCTAAAAATTAATTCCCAATTGAAAAAATATTGTTTATCCATCAGTTATGTACTTTTTAACTCAGTCTAAAGTTGTAGGATTAGTTAAATCTATGAGCCGATGTTATAACGGCATACATTAGATAAAATTTTAAAATAAACATTGTAATAGAGAAATTACCAAAAAATAATGACTACATTAAAAAAGTGTGGTTTTATTTGTTAACATCCAGTATAATATAAACAACCCACTTAATGAAACTGAGTTTCAAACAGTGAAACAGATGGCGTTGGGATATAAAATATGAACATTTTCCCACTGTTCAATAAGAACATTTGTTTGATTAAATGATCGGATTCATGTATAATTTTTCAATATCAAAAACGGAAGAAGGGGTCTACATGTTACAAAGACTTAGATCAATTAACCCTGTAAGTAAAAGTATTATATTTGGAACTCTTTTCACTCGTGCAGCTACCTTTATGACCATGCCTTTTCTTGCTATTTATTTATCGGTGGTTCATGGAATAAGCCCTGTAATGATAGGAGTGATCTTAGGAGTTAGTGCATTTACGAGAATTCCTGGTAGTTTTATAGGTGGAAATCTATCGGATCGATACGGACGAGAAAATGTAATGCTCATTTCAATTTTTGTATGGGCTTTTGTTTTTTTAGGTTTTGCTTTAGCCACTCATGTCTTTATGTTTTTTATTTTAAACGCACTTAATGGATTATGCAGTTCCTTTTTTGAACCCTCCTCAAGAGCATTATTATCTGATGTGACAAAACAGAAAAATAAACTACTCGTTTTTAATTTAAGATATGCAGCGATTAACGTTGGTGCTGCAGTAGGACCACTAGTTGGATTTTTAATAGGGAGCTCTAAATCCACCATAACTTTTGTCATCACTGCGATCGTATATTTGTTGTATGCAATCTCCTTATTATATATTTTACCAAAACATAGGGACTCAAATAAAAAAATAGAAACAAAAGAAAAAATAACAATGATGAAAGCTTTGAGTGCATTGCGACAAGACTTAGTTTTTCTAGTAGCAGTTATTGCCTTCATATTTGGGGTAATCGGTTATTCTCAATTTGGTTCTACAATGCCACAATTTTTTAAAAATGCTACTTATTTTGAAAATGGAGTTGCCTTATATACTTCTCTCATTATTTTAAACGCGATTACGGTACTCGTTGTCCAGTATCCTGTGACTCGTATTGGCAAAAGGTTCTCGCCAATTATTTCAATCATGTTAGGCACACTTACAACCTCTATCGGATTATTTGGAGTTGGTCTATTTGAATCTATCTATTTAATCGGACTATCTATGATCATCTTTACGATTGGTGAAGTCATGATGTTTACGATGTATGACCTGTTTGTTGATCAGATTGCTGATCCTTCAATGAAGGGAACTTATTTTGGAGCGATGGGATTCACCTCACTGGGTGGTTCTGTAGGACCTTTAATAGGTGGGGTATTATTAGGTGCATTTGGTTTTGGGGCACCTGTCATTGTTTTTGGTATCTTAGCCTTAATTAGTGCAATTGGATTTCCCCTCTTCATATATGTGAATGTACTAATGAAAAAAACAAAACGAAATTTAGATTATTCATTGTAAAACAACTTTCACACTACTCGAAGTATTATATATTGATCTAAGGAATAGGTTCTGGCTTCGGCCACCTATTCCCTTCTAAATTAGTCGGCACTTTATTCTACAAAAATAAGATCCTCAAAAACGTGTTATGATAATTAGAGAATATTACTCACTAACCAAGGGTGATTTGAATGTTTTTTTATTTTATCGTATTATTTATCATTGCTTTATTTTTAGTCGTAATCAACCCAAAAAATGAGTCCAATCGATGGGCATCAGCCTTTTTGTTATTTGCAAGTTTAGGTGGCTTAGCGGATACGATAAGAGCTTTGATTTTGCCCTCACTCTTAAGAGAAAATTTTTCAAACCTATATTATTTATTTAATACAATTCAACATATATTAGATTTTATCAATCAAACATTAACACCATATGGAGTACTTATTTTTGCAATAGTCTATTCAGAGTTTTTCAATAAAAAATGGCGTTCTTTATTAAAAATAGTTCTTTTACTTCCCGTTATAATCATGTTATTTACTACAACATACTTCCCTATATTGAAATTAAATTATTTATTATTACTGTACTGGGTTGCACCTTATTATATCCTTTCATGTTTTCTATTAACCTTCACATTTGTAACTGAAAAACATCCTTTAAAAAGGAAAAATAAACTCATTACCTTTTTCATCATAGTACCTACAATTTTATCTATTCTTTTCTTTATAAACATTATGAGGGTATATGATCCTAATTTTTATTTTTTTCCTTACGTTAGTGTTTTTATTATATTTTCATTAGTCACTGCTCTTTTTTTCAGCTTTCGTTATGGGGTGTTAGGTATGAAAGTGAACATTGAGAAAGATCACTTAAATACAACAATAAAATCAGTAAGTTCTGGTACAGCTATTTTAAACCATACGTTAAAAAATGAAATTGGAAAAATCACATTAACTACAGAAAACTTAAAAAAGTCATTGGAAGTAACCAACCAAGATATTGATGTATATTTCAATATTATTAATAGAGCTTCAAACCATATGCAGGAAATGGTTGACCGCATCCAAGATCAAATGAAGGACATACAATTTAAAGAAACAACAAATGGGCTTGACGAATTAATCGTAGAGTGCTTAGAGAACTTAAAGTCAGATTTAGAGAAAAAAAAGATCCAAATAAATTTATCACTTATCGAAAATATCAATCTATTTTGTGATCGAACACATATCCAAGAAGTATTTAACAATATCTTGAAAAATGCCATAGAATCCATGCCTATAGGTGGGTCATTATCTGTCGTCACCTACAAAACCCGAAAACACATTGTTGTATCCATAAAGGATAACGGTAAAGGTATTTCTAGTAAAAATTTAAAATATGTATTAGATCCGTTTTTCACGACAAAAAATAAAAAACAAAATTATGGGTTAGGGTTATCCTACTGTTATAATGTCATGCAGCAATGTGGTGGTTCAATTGAACTGTATAGTGAAGAAAATATGGGAACAGAAGTTAAGTTGTTCTTTCCAAATAAAATGATGGTTTGAAAATGAGAATGGAGTTTGGATATGAATAAAAAAATTAAAATATTGCTAGTTGAAGACGATTTAGATTGGCTGCAAATGATTACCGAATTTTTAAATCACGAACATGATATTCAAGTGATTGGTAAAGCCACAACTCACGAAGCAGCATTAGAGCTCGTATCTAATACTGAATTTGATGTTGTTTTATTAGATATTAACTTAACTGAAAATCAACTAGATGGGATTTATACAGCTGTTGAGATCTCTGAGTCAAATCCCGAAGCTAAAATCATCATGCTTACCTCTTTAAATGACGAGGAAATTATAAAAAAAGCATTTACAGCAGGAGCAATTAATTATGTAGCTAAACCCGACTTTCATCAACTCCCACATGTCATACGTTTTGCCTTTTCTCATTCACATCCGATGGAAGTATTCAAAGAAGAGTTCCATCGTTTAAAAAGAGAAGAACAACTTCAAAAACTAACACCTGCCGAAAAAGAAGTGTTCCAACATATCGAAAAAGGCATGACACAAACGGAAATCGGAAGAAAATTATATAAATCAGAAAGTACATTAAAAAACCAAGTGAATAAAATTTTAAAAAAGCTAGGTGTAAAAAGCAGTAAGGAAGCCGTAAAAAAAGTGAAAAGAAAGGGATTATAACTTTACTCACTTTTAACTACTATCATAAATAAAGCACTTTAATACTCCCCTCTATAGAAGGGAGTATTTTAAGATTGTTGAGAAACTACAACTTCTGCAAGCAAAGCTGCTTCAACTGAGTTCACTCACATTACCTTGGGTGTGAAGTGATCACTAACTACCTGTCAAAGTTATAATTACACTTCCTTTTTTGTGTCCTTTTTCGACATACCTGTGAGCCTCTTCAATTTGTTCGAATGGGTAACGTCTATCAATGACCGATCTAATCGCTCCAGCCTCTATAAGCTCTTTGAGGAATTTTAGATCTTCAGTTTTTTCACTTGATGGCCTCAAACCTGTGAACGAAATAATTGCTTTTTTACTGCCGATCTTTGAAGTCCATAACATTGGAAGAATAATTGACAGCGTAAGAACAGTTGAAAGATAAACCCCACTTTGCTTTAGCGATCTTTTACATCGTGAAAATGAACTCTTGCCTACCGTGTCAAAAATAATATCGTAGGTTTGACCGGTTTTGGTAAAATCCTCTTTCGTGTAATCAATGACCTTATCTGCCCCTAGAGATTTAACTAATTCTAAATTTGTGGTACTGCATACCCCGGTCACTTCTGCCCCATAATACTTGGCTAACTGTATCGCAGAAGTACCTATTGATCCAGAAGCACCATTGATAAGAACTTTTTGTCCGCTCTGAATGTTTGCCGTATCTCTAAGAAAAGGTAATGCAGTTAATGCCCCATCACAGACTGCGGCCGCATCCTCGTAGGTTATATTAATCGGTTTTATTGCCAGTTCTCCTTCCTCAGGCAAACATATATACTCGGCATTAGCACCAAACATGGTAGATGCAATAACTTGGTCACCTTTCTTAAATGATTTTACATCTTTGCCTACTTCTTGAATTTCTCCCGATAATAAAAATCCCGGTATAGTATTTTTGGGTCTTGTGAGACCAGTGAAAAATCTTGAAATAAATGGTTCACCCTTTCGAAAGGCGCAGTCCACTGGCGATACTATTGTCTCATATACTTTTATCATTACTTCATTGTCCTTGGGAGTAGGTTTTACTACCTCCTTGAGCTGAAGAACATCGGGTGATCCGTATTTTGTACATGTGATTGCTTTCATAGGTATTCCTCCTCGAATAATATTTTTAGAAGTCAAATTTAAGTTTTTTTCCTCAAAAAAATAACTTCCTTAAAGGGAATTGATCCCGTGTTTGAACCTTAAGCGGCTAATGTAAAAATTGATATAGGATATTTAAAAGAATTTCAATAAATAGATTGGATAAGAAGATGAGGATACTTGATATATTTATTAGGATGGAAGACATGTAGAAATCAAAAAAATAAATAAAACATGGTGAGTGCAGTACTTTATGTTTGGTTTTTATGTTCCAAAGTTATCACTACATTTCCCTTCTTATGTCTTTTTTCTACATACCTATGAGCTTCGACCATTTGTTCCAAAGGATAACGTCTATCTATGACCGATTTTATCGTTCCCGCCTCAACAAGCTCTTTGAGGTAATTTAAATCTTTTTGCGACCACGAAAAACTTGTGGCCGCAAACATTGCTTTTTTGCTGCCGATCTTTGATGTCCATAACATTTGAAGCATTATTGCCAGCGTAGGGACAGTTGATAGATAGATTCCTCTTTGCTTTAGCAAGCTTTTACAATGTAAAAATGAACTCTTACCTACCACATCAAAAATAATGTCATAGGTCTGGCCGGTTTTGGTAAAATCCTCTTTCGTGTAATCAATTACGTTATCGGCTCCCAAAGATTTGACTAATTCTAAATTCGTAGTGCTGCATATCCCGGTTACTTCTGCACCATAATACTTGGCAAGCTGCACCGCAAAAGTACCTATCCCTCCAGAAGCGCCAATGATAAGGATTTTTTGTCCACTCTGGATATTTGCCTTATCTCTAAGGAAAGTCAATGCTGTTAATGCTCCATAAGGGACGGCAGCGGCTTCCCCATAGGTCATATTTGCCGGTTTTATTGCCACCACCCCTTCTTCAGGAAGACATTTGTACTCAGCATGAGCGCCTAAACCAGTACCGGTAGATCCAAAAACCTGGTCACCTTTTTTGAGTAATTTCACATTTTTGCCTACCGCTTCAATTTCCCCGGCTGGGTAAGCCCCAAGCATGGTGTTTTTGGGTCTTATGACGCCATTAAAAAGTCTGATAATAAATGGGGTACCCTTTCGTGTGACGCAGTCAGTTGGTGTTACAATTGTCTCATATATCCTTACTAGTACTTCATTGTCCTTGGGAGTAGGTTTTGCTATCTCTTTTACTTCAAGGACATTCGGTAAACCGTATTTATGATATACAACAGCCTTCATTTTGTATCCTTCCTTTCTGCTGATTTAACGCTTATGCTTAAAAATGCACCGCTGTTAACCCTTAACTATGACAGCTTTATTTAGTTTCATCTTCTAAAGAGAAAGAGAATACTTCTTCCAACGGTGAGTTAAAAACGTGAGCAATTCGAAAAGCCAATTCAAGAGAAGGGGAATACTTTTCCTTTTCGATCGCTACGATTGTTTGTCTTGTCACACCCACTTTTTCAGCCAATTGTTTTTGGGTCATTTCATCATGGTAAAAACGTAATTTGCGAATATTGTTGCTAATAAGACATTTGTCCATCTTTAAAATCCTCTCCGATAAAAGTAGAGCTTTGAAATACTATCCATCATCGATGCCGCAGATCCAGAGATAAATAATATGGAGAACATCACATTCGGTGACATATCAAAGACCAGAGATCCCATTGCAAGCAAAAACCCAGCTACAAATACATAATAAGAGTTTCTTGTTGCTTTCAATTCAATTAATTTATCTCGTTCATCCGAAATTGAAGGTATTTCTTCTTTGGTTGCTATTGTATTGATAATCCCGAATATAATATGCAAGATGATATTGGACACAATTGTCACGATAATTAAGAGAAAGAAGACGGATCCCCAAAAATTAAAGACATTTGCCGAATCTAAGCTCCCTTCCTGGTAATTTTGTAATACATAAATGAAAAAACCTGAAGAAATCAGTATGGTGCTAATTAAAGATACGATATTGTTTTTTTCTTCGTAGGACATATTTTCCTCCTTTTGTCTGTTTATATTTACTTTTAGTAAAATTTTATATACATATAGTAATATAAACTATTCATTATATCAAATATATTTTACATTTATCAGGAAAATAATTCCTGGGGTTCCTCACAAAAAAATACTCCCCTCTTAAATTAAGAAGGAAGTATTATTTGGGTTTTTATTATACTTATCTATATTCCTGAATCAACTCGAAGTCATCAAATATCGCCCAACTATTTCCTGGGGAATTAGACCAAATTCCAATTTCTAATTGTCCTTCGGTTACTTGAATGTTTTCAATAAGATATTGAGTCCACGTACTTTCAGGTTCAGAACCTATAACCGTTTGTAATTCTTCCCCACCATATCCTTTAGCAAATAAATGAAGTTCGTTTTGACCTCCACCTGATCTCACCCAAACCGATGCTTTATAAGTGCCATTTGGTACGTCCAAGATTTGGCTCGTTAATTGCTGATAATCTGAAGAGGACCAGTGTACTAATTTATAATTTCCGTTTAGTGGATCATCATTATCTATACTTTGAGCTAACTGTTGATTGTCAGGGTGCCATTCATTCCAGTTGGATAAATCACCTGTTTCAAATCCACTGTCATTGATTAAATTTTGTTGAGTGAATGGTTGGAACTGAATCCAATCTACATTCCCGATTCCATTACCACCTTTAAATATAACATATAAATCATTAATTCCTTTTGCACTAAAGACATCAGCTTTTACGACATCATAAGTTTGCCATCCTCCTGTATTATTCACATTTACTTCACCAATTAAGGTTCCGGATAAACTACCAATTCTTAATTCTAGTGTTCCACCTTCAGATGCCGAACCTACTCTAGTATCAATGTTTACTGCTCCATTTCCAAAATCCACATTTTCAAACATGATATAATCTCCATTATCCGTCCAACCCACATTAACAACGTCACCATTTGTTTCCGTTTCAATTCCACTCATTGCATTAAAATCTTCTGCTTCAATTTTATCAAAGGCATTGATACCATTTGTATCAAAGTTTCCTTCCCAGACAAATGTGGCAACTGCCCCAACAGGGAGCGTATACTCAAAACCGTCACTACCAGATTTTACTTTAAACGTTTGTTCATGTTCAGAATTATTATGTGCAAGTAATACTTTTGATCCATCGGGATTTTTAAAGGCCACTGTCTCTATTCTTTCATCATAATTGGAATCAATCCTTACTGCACCTGGATCTACAAATTTACTAACATGACCTAGAACATAATACTCAACATTTTTTGTGATTTCTCCAGAATTTGAATCTATTGTGACGACGCCACGACAATCTGTACAACCGCCATTAATGGGTCCAAAGTTTTCATCTAAAGCTAAATTCCATAACAGAACGGATTTTGACCAATTTCGTATAGACCCAATCACTACATTGGACATATTCCATTTCATATTCACATCAAAATCAGTATCCCACTCACCACCAGAACATTCAGTAAACCATATTCCTTTATCTGGGTGAGCATTGTGTACTTCTGATTGCTTATCCGGTGTTCCTCCATAACAATGAAATGCACTTCCATCTACATAAGTCTTCGCAACTGGATCTTCTAGTACCTGAATTGGATACTCAAATTCATTCCAGTTGTGATCCCAGCTTAATATTTTTGTATCCAAACTTTGTGCTTCAAATGTTGGACCTAGATTGTTTTTAATAAAATTGGTTTGCTCTTCAGCACTCATATACATACTTGGATACCCACTAGTTTCATGATGCGGTTCATTTTGAACTGTTATCGCGTAAATTGGTAGTCCTTCATTCTCATAACTTTGTACATATTTCGCTAAATATTCAGCATAAACTTGGTAGTAATCTGGGTTTAAAGTACCTCCGTTTAACTCCTCATTATTTTTCATCCAAGCAGGTGCACTCCATGGAGTCCCTAAGATTTTTACATCTGTATTGATCCCTTTAATGTCCTTCAACACAGGAATCACATTGACTTGTTCTTGAGAGATCGAAAATTGCTCCAAGCTTAAATCCGTTTGACCTTGTGGTAAATCATCATAAGTATAAGAAGATAATGAAAAATCTGAAGCCCCGATCGTATGACGAACAAAACTGAAATTCACTCCATCTTTTCCGAATAAATCGTTTAAAAGCTCAGATTGTTGAGCTGAATCTAATTGATTAATTAAGTAAGCAGCTGAACCAGAAACTGCTGCTCCAAAACCATCTATTTCTTGATACTGTATATTTTCATCAACTTGAATAGTAATTGGGTTAAAGGTTGTATCTGTTTCAAAAAAAATATCTACTTGCTGTTCTAGTAGTTTTTGCTCATCTACGGTTGTCATCCATACTTGTACACTATTATTGTTAGCGCTTGCAAAACCAAAATTCATAGTGCTAAAAGTTAGCATCAAAACTAGTGATAGCATCATGAATAAATGTAAACTTCTCCTCTTAAATTTGATCATGTTAGTCCTCTCCCTTTTTCATAGTAACTGTTCAGCTTGTCTAATGTTATCGTTTAAAAGAGTAAATATAGAACATAGTAACACTTGTTGGTATCGTTTTCAATGTAAACATTTGCATATTCCAAAAAAGCAGCCAACAAAGTCATGTTAGCTGCTTAAATTTAATTATTAAAAACTTTAAGAAATCACTCATACATCGCAACGTTTTGAGCTGTTACTGTTTGCATAATAAAGACCAAGTTTATCTTCTAATTTTACTTACAGTTTTTTAGACATGCTAATAGCCGTAGGTTCATAATTCATTTTTTTATAAAGGTGTATTGCACGTTCGTTATGCGCAAATACATGGAGAGAAATCTTTTCAATTCCTTTTTCTCTTACCAACTTGTCCAATGCTGTGAGTGATTCTATTCCATATCCCTTTCCTCTTTGTTCTTCATATATGTAAAATTCGTAAATAAAAGCTTCTTTTTGTAACTTTGAATCATCAAAAAAATACCATAACCATCCTATCGTCAGCTCTTCATTTACAATAGAAAGTAAAAAATGTTGTTTCGTATGCCTTCCTTGAGGTAATGACCGCTCAAAATCTTCCTTTGATTTCTCTAATGCTTCCTCCTCTAACCATGTACCTGCTTCTACTTTGTCTTCTGCATAGTCAATTATTATGTTTGAAGTAAACTTTTTATAAATCTCTTCAGACATTGGCTTTAACATGATGGCCATTTAACATTCTCCCTTTTTCAACATCAAAATATTTGTTAAAGCTAGTTTCGATGTTATAATGATTTGAGTAATAATCTACGAATCCTTCTATAGAATAGTAGTTTCTAGTACTTTTGACATGCTAATATCTGTAGCTTCGAAACCCATCTTTTCATATAGTTGCTTTGCACGTTTATTATGAGCAAAAACATGAAGTGAGATCTTTTTTATTCCCTTATCTCTTGCTAGCATATCTAATGCTGAAAGTGATGATTTTCCAAAACCTCTCCCTTGATGTTCTTCATATATATAAAAATCATAGATAAAAGCTTCTTTTTGTAACTTTGAATCATCAAAAAAATACCATAACCATCCTATCGTTTGCCCTTCATTTACGATAGAGAGTAAATAATGTAAATTTGTATTTAATCCTTGAGGCAATAAATGCTCATAAGTCTCTTTTGATTTATTCAATGCATCCTCTTGTAGCCATGTACCCGCTTTAACTTTTTGATTAGCAAAATGATTTATACTATGTGAAGTAAATTTTTCATAGTGAACTGCTGTCATAGGTATTAATTCAAAAGTCATTTTAATTCTCCTTTTTAAATAAATTCAAACCCTTAAAAAATTAACCATTTGATGAAATGAACGTTTATAAGCTTCTTTGTTATAATATTTTGAGTATGGGTCTGCGAAACCATGATTCGCTTTATAAGTATGTACTTCATTGTGTTCACTTTGTTTTTGAGTAAGCTTATTGTAAAGATCATCTACAAGAAATGATTTTTCTTTTTCAGGTAAAAATAACAAGGTTGGTATTTGTGGTTTTATGTTCAAATTTTCTCTGATGCGAGAGCCGTAATAACAAACTACCCTATCACACAGGTGACTTTCACTACATAACCATGCAATTGTTGCCCCCACACTATATCCAACTAATGACATTTTACCATATTTTTCTGAATACTCACTGATTAACTTTTTCACTTTAGCAGTACTTTTTTCAAAACCAACATTCATTTTAAAGTTTTGATAGGCTTCATGTTCTTCATCATAGTTATAAACTTTTTCATGGTTGAGCAGGTTGGGAATAATGACATCAATTCCTAACTCTTCTATCAAATCTGCTGTATCAATCATATGTTTATTTATTCCGTATATTTCATGAAGTAAAATAACGACTTCATTTGAATTTGAAAAACGAGTATACATGTGAAAGTCTCCTATTCCAAAGTACTATAAAATTTAGAACTAACGAAAATCTATACGTCAAGGTATACTTAAACAGTAAGGAGCTAATTACAATGAATAAACCATCTATTTTACTCTTTGACGGTGTCTGCAATTTATGTAATGGTGTTGTTCAATTTATTCTCTCAAGAGATTTAAAAGGAAACATCAAATTTGCTTCATTACAATCCGGTACTGGACAAAAGTTCCTTAAGCAGTATAACTTAAACACAAAAGAAATCAGTACGATTGTCCTTATTCAAGGGGACAGAGCTTATACTAAATCAACTGCAGCACTTCGTTTATGTTTATTATTAAAAAACTTATGGCCTGTACTCTATGCTTTCATCATTATACCAAAATCGATAAGGGATGTTGTTTATGATTGGATTGCAAAAAATAGATATCGGTGGTTTGGCAAAAGTGAGCAATGTATGATTCCAAGTAAGGAACATAGAGAAAAATTTCTAGACTAGTTGCATAAGGGGTGAGATTGATGAGTCGTAAAATAATAATGCCTGGTGGCTCTGGATTTTTAGGTACTTCACTAGCTAACTATTTAGTTAAACTAGGTTATGAAGTTGTTATTTTAACTAGACAGCCTTCATCAACTAAAAATCATATTAGATATGTTCATTGGGATGGTCAAACTCTAGGAGATTGGCAAAAAGAAATAGAAGGAAGTTACGCAATTATCAATTTCACTGGGAAAAGTGTGAACTGTATTTACACTAAAAAAAATAAAGAAAATATATTATCTTCTCGAATTAATTCTGTAAAAATACTACATGAAAGCATAAAAAACTGCAGTAATCCACCCGAAGTATTCATTCAAGCTGCTTCTTTAGCCATTTATGGAGATACAATAGACGAATGTGATGAAAACGGAGCTCATGGTACTGGATTTTCAGTTGAGGTTTGTGAGAAATGGGAAGAAGTTTTTTTTGAATTTAATCATGAAAAAACTCGTCAATTATGTTTACGCATTGGATTCGCCCTTGGAAAAGAAGGTGGTGCATTAGAACCTCTTTTGAAATTAGCAAAATTAAACCTTGGTGGAACCATAGGTACTGGTAAACAATATATAAGCTGGATTCATATTGATGATTTAAATGAAATGTTCTTACATGCTATTGATAATAATCAATATTCTGGAGTATACAATGCTACTGGACCCAATCCTGTTACAAACAAAAGTTTTATGGAAACCGTTAGAAAAGTTCTTGGAAAAGGATGGAGTCCAAATGTTCCAACTCCTATTGTGAAATTCGGCTCATTTTTTGTGATGAAAACAGCTCCAGAACTTGCACTAACTGGTCGTAAATGTGTTCCTAAGCGTTTCTTGAATAACGGATTTTCTTTTAAATATGAAAATTTAGAAAAAGCTTTACATGAAATTATCCATGAATAGCAAAACCTAAAATGAAAAGAGCTTACCAAAACCTCATTGATAAGCTCTATGTCATCTTTCTTACACTTTAATGTTTCACTTCATCATGTTCACTTCATGATCTTTAATTGTCATATCAGGCATTGCATTTTGCTCTGTTACCACCATGAATTTTTCTGGATCAAAAGGTATCAATTCTTCATTTCTTTTTACTTTTAATGGTAAATCAGGATTTGCGAGCGCCATTTTTCCAATGGTAATGAAATCAGCTTCACCTTTTTGAATCATTTCTTCAGCTTGATCTATCTCTTGCATATTTCCATTTGCAACTACTGTTAAATTTCCAAATTTTTTCGCCGCTGCTGCTAAGGATAATGTATTTTCACCAAAAGCAGGTTTCCATGCATCATAAGCTGTTGTATGAATGAAATCAGCCCCTGCTTCTTTCAAGCTGCTAAAAATCACTTCTGCGTCTTTTTCACCATTAGCCCATTGATGAGAAAATTGATCCATCAAGTTATTTTGAGAAATACGAATCCCTACAGTAAAATCATTAGCAACACTTTCTCGTACTGCCTCAATAATCTCAGTTAAGTACTTTACACGCTTCTGGGTATCCCCCCCATATTCATCTGTTCTTAAGTTTGCATAGTCAAGTAAAAACTCATCTAAGAGATATCCATTTGCTCCATGAATTTCAACACCGTCAAAACCAGCTACCTCTGCACGTTTTGCCGCTTCAACAAAGTATTTCTTGATTTCTAGTAAATCTTGTTTTGTTGCTTCCTTTGGTGTAGTTTCAATATTTTTAGGTTTTACCTCAGAAGGAGCAATCGTTTCTTTTATAAAAGGATTTCCTACTGCTTGTGCTCCAGCATGCATCAACTGAACAATAATTTTTGATCCTTTAGCATGAACCGTATCGACTAGCTTTTTCCATGCGTTTAGTTGTTCACCCGTTGTAATCCCAGGTTGATTAAAGTAACCTTGGCTGTATTCACGATCTGTATAAGTTCCTTCAACAATAATAAATCCAAACTTTCCTTCAGCATAACGAGAATAATAATTTTCCATTCTATCTGTAACTAATCCTTCATCAGTTGCACTTGTTCTTGTCATAGGTGCAACACCAAATCGATTTGATACTTCTATTTTACCTAATATTCCTTTATTAAATAAAGATTCATTCATTTAAGCTTTACCTCCGAAAAATGTAATTTTTTTTATTTCAGTTTATAGTTACCATTTTATTACTAATACTAACTATTGTCAACCAACTTTCTTTTTGATATTAATTAAACTTTTACTAAAATCATATTATTTTGTCCACCTTCAACTCGTTAAGTACTATGAAATTTAGAACTAATCAAAAACAAATAAACCATTTATAATGAAGTCAAAATCTATTCAATAGTGAAGGGGAAAGGATGAAACATCATGCCAGATTGGTCATATCAAACTATTTTCAAACCCCTCTTATTTCAGCTTTCACCCGAAGATTCTAGAAACATTACTTTAAAATCCATGAATAAATTAGCTACAATCCCTTTTGGAATAGGTGGTAAAATCATCGAATTTATGGGCCACATGACCCCTTCCATTTCATTAAGAAGAGATCTTCTCGGTTCATCCATTTCATCCCCAATTGGTCTTAGTGGAAGACTAGACCCAGAATTGATTGGGACTGAAGCATTATCAAACTTGGGTTTTGGCTATATAGAGTTGGGACCAGTTACTTTACAGTCTGAATCAACCTATGATGGAATGACTCGTGATCGAAAAAAAGAATCCATTAAATACTCTTCCATGTATGAAAATATAGGACTATCAAAATCTCTCTCTCGCTTAAACAATATGCAGCCTTTAAAAACCCCTTTTGGAGTCCGTATTTCACATGCTAAAGATGTTTCAATTGAGGAAGCAATCACTGAATTATCCGCATTAGTAAATTCATTGTCCTCATTTGCCGCATATTTTGTTATAGATCTAAGAGAGAATTTACGAAATGAGTTCTATGCTTCCTTGAACGAGATCAATAAGTTTAAAGAAATATTAAGTCAAACGAATTCTCCAATTCTTTTACCTGTGGATCCACAAATGAGTACACATACCTTAATATCTTTAATAAACAATGCCATTCATGTGGGTATTCAAGGCTTCATTGTAGATGAGGCTGTCTCCTTAGGGGATGGGAAATATAAAGTTGATAAAGAAGTTAAGGACACTAACATAGAGATGGTAAAGTTTCTGCATGCCAACACACCTCCAAATTTTAAAATTATAGCCTCTGGGGGAATTTATGAACCGATTGATGCACTCGAGTTTCTTTATGCTGGAGCAGATTTTTTACAAATTCAAAGCGGATTGGTTTTTTCAGGTCCAGGATTACCTAAAAGGATCAATGAAGCGATTGTATATGATAATCAGAATCAAAATCATGATGATCAACCTATTCAAAATGAATACCCTAAAAATCAAATACATTCATCAAAAAATGTAAGTTGGGTCGGATTTTCGTTATTTTCCCTTGGTATATTATTGGGTGGGATCATTGCACTTTATCTTGGTTTAACGCAGGTTGTCCTATCCTATGATGAACAATTTTTAGGCATGTCTAAAGAGCAACTAACACTTCTATTTAGTGAAAGACTCATTTTTTTTATGGCACATGATCGGATTACTTTAGCAGGTACAATGATATCATCAAGTATTTTATATGGAGGTTTGAGCTTCTATTTAATTAAAAATGGTGTTCACTGGGCTAGGAAGGCGATTATTACAGCAGGCATGTTCGGATTTTTAAGTTTTTTTCTTTTCTTAGGTTATGGATACTTTGATAAACTTCATGCTCTTTTTTGGTTGATTTTACTTCCTTTCTATTTATTAGGTCTAAAAGATAAAAATAAAATCACAAATGTTGATGCTTGCTCTAATCTTACAAATTCACGAGCTTGGAAAAAAAACCAATGGGGACAACTCCTATTTATTTCTTTAAGTGTTGCTTTTATTATTGCAGGCATTTCGATTTCTATGATTGGTATGACATCTGTATTCGTGAAAGAAGATTTAAAATACTTATGTTTACCTCCAGAATTATTAAATCAAGTAAATGATAAAATCATTCCATTAATTGCACATGATCGAGCAGGTTTTGGAGGGGCGTTGTTAACTGAAGGTATTTTATTATTGATGATTTCTTTGTGGGGATTTAAACAAGGTGCCAAGTGGTTATGGGTGATGTTACTCATAGCGGGAATACCTGGGTTTACGTTAGCTATTGGGACACACTTTATGATTGGATATGTGGATGTTGTCCATCTTACCCCTGCTTTTGTTGCTCTTATTATGTACGTGGGAGGGTTATATTTTACTTATTCTTATCTAATACTTAATAAGGGAGAGCATATAGAGTAAATATTAACTTAATTTTCATTGGAAATCGGATTAAGTTTAAAAGGACAGCAATACAATCTGCTGTCCTTCATTATTTTTCAAATCACACTAAATCAATCAACAAGAACCGTGCGTTTGAATCAGCTTGAATCGTAGTCGTTGTCTCATCTGTCAAACGAGCTGAATCACGTTTGGATAATTTAATGTCCCCATTCAATGTCACATCGCCTTCAATGACAAACAAAAACATTTTTCTTCCAGCTTCCTGTGTATGTGTTAATTCCTTACCATTTTCTAAGTCAGACATATAAATTGTTACATCTTGATTAATGTAAGCTACGTTCTCTGAAGCTTGATTGGAAACTACAGGCAACAAGTTGTTTTCCATTTTTGAAGGTTCATAAGTTGTTTTTTCGTATTCCGGTGTTACACCTTTTTTATCTGGTAAAAACCATAACTGAAAGAAATTCACTTCTTTTGTTGAAGAAGGATTGAATTCGGAGTGATAAATCCCTGTTCCCGCACTCATTCTTTGAATGCCTCCAAAAGTAGTGACAGCTGAATTCCCTTCACTGTCTGCATGTTTTAACTCACCATCTAATACGATCGAAACGATTTCCATTTCTTCATGAGGGTGTTTCCCAAAACCTTGAGATGGCTGTACAAAATCGTCATTAAATACTCTTAAAGAACCAAATTGTACATTTTCTGGATCATAAAAATCTGCAAACGAAAAACTAAAGTTTGATTGTAACCAACCATGATCTCGTGAGAATCTAGATTCCTTAGGATAAACTTTAATCATTAGATATCACACCCTCTGCATTTTTTTTGAAAAAGTGATGGTCAAGAGAATATTTCCCTGAACCAATGAATGCTATACCAATTACAGTTGCAATAAGAACTAATGGATATTCCATACCACCTTGATCTGCCCATAATCCAGCAGGAGCATGTAATTTAACGATGGCTCCTAACATTATAACTGAAATCATTGCTGAAGCGATAGGCGTTACAAGACCTAATACTAAGAGAATTCCACCAACAAGTTCACCAGCTCCTGCAACAAATGCCATTAAAGTTCCTGGCGTTAAACCGATGGATTCAAAAAATCCTCCAGTTCCTTGTAAACCATAACCACCAAACAAACCAAATAATTTTTGTGAACCGTGACCTATGAATAAAAGACCTACTACTAAACGAATAATTAATAAACCAATTCCCATTCTATTTTCTCGCATTTTAATATTCTCCCTTCAGATTTATCTCGAATTCGAGATATTTATTTAATAAAAGGTAAGTATAACTTTCCATCCTCATATTGCCTTAAGTCTCCGCAAAGTAATTAGGATTTACTACAAAGCTAATCTTCACTTTTGTGGTTAATTGTAAAAAATTTATTTTATGTGTTTTGCATAAATACCTAATTTTTTCAGCAAAAAAATAGCTTCGTTTTTTTCCTCATCTGATAGTCCATTGACGATTTCATCAATTTTTCTTTCATGTTTTGGAAAGATCTCATCAAAGAGTTTCTTCCCTTTTTCCGTTATAATCGCATAAATAATTCTTCTATCATTTGGACTTGGGTTTCTTGTTAAATAGCCTTTTTCCTCTAATTTATCAACGACATAAGTTATACTTCCACTTGCGATTAAGATTTTCTCCCCAATTTTTTGTAAAGGCTGTTCCCCTTTGTGATACAAAAGATCTAGAACAGCAAACTCAGTTGTGTTTAATCCATAACTCTGAATGTCCTGATGCGCTAAATCACTTATTGTTCTAGTCGCACGGGATAATACAATAAATAGTTTTAAAGACAAATTACGATCATGTTCCATTCAAACATCAGACCTTTCAATTATCTCGAATTCAAGATAATTATACATAAAAATGTCTTATTAATCAAACCTCCTTTAACTTTATTAAAAAAACAATTCAAGATACTTTTAAAATCAATTGGTACCTGGTTTCGCTCTTGAAAATAGAATACATCACAAACTTACTTTTGTCAACTTACTTACAAAAATAATTTATACTATCTACTCATATCTATCTGCATTCATCAAATGGTTACTTTCCGATGTAGAAGATAAGATATTATCATAGATGAAACATATGCAAATCTAGTTTCCAAAAGAACTTCTATTGCCATAATGAAAGCGATTTTAAGTTTCTTCCCATATTCCATTTTTTCCAATATTTTAGGTGTTTATTATTGTCCCCATTTAGCGTTATAATATTCATGGGAAGATGAAAAATCATTTTTTTTTATAGTATTTATAAGGGGTTAATTCGTGAATACAATTTTCCATAGCAATACAAATACATCTACTAAGAAGGAGAATGGAAATGTTTAAAAAAGTAGGAACTTTAGCTGTAACAGGTGCTGTATCCTTATCATTAATGATGGGAAATGTTAATGCAGAACCACTACAACCTATTCCTCATATGGACTGGATGAAGGACAAACAAATCATTCAAGGTTATGAAGATGGAAATGTAGGATTAAACAAAAAAGTATCACTTGCAGAAGCAGTGACTTTATTCTCAAGAATTCAAGGTGTTAATGATTTAGAAGCAGACCCAAAAATCAAACATTGGGCATCACCCGCTTTAAAATGGGCATTAGATGAAGGTATTGTTACAGATGTGAAAAATCCTAACAAAAAACTTAACAGTTCTGATCTTATCGCTATCGGAAATTCTGCTGGATTAGAGCTAGAATTAGAAGAAGGCAATACTGTGACTCGTGAAGTATTTTTTGATGCTTTAGGTGAAGCAGCAACAACACAAATAACTATTGGTCACACGAATGACGTTCATGGACATATTGAAGAAGACGATTATAACAAAGAATTTGGTTATGCAAAAATGGCTACTATTATTAATGAGTGGAAAGAAGAAAGTGAAAACTTCTTTTTAATTGATGCCGGAGATACATTCCAAGGTACAATCTTTGTTAACCAAACAGAAGGTGAATCTATCCTTCCAATTTTGAATCAATTAGATTATGAAACAATGGCAGCAGGAAATCATGAATTTGATTTTGGTTTTGAACAACTATTAAACTTAGCGGGACAATTAGAATATCCTGTTATTTCTTCAAATGTATTTACGGAGGATGGGTCTGAATTACTTGATCCTGTCCACTATGCTGAAATCGGTGGAAAGTCATTTGCATTTATAGGTTTTGTTACTGAAGATACACCAATTGTCACTCATCCAGATAATGTTGAAGGATTAACATTTAAATCACCTGTTGAAGTTGCAAAAGAAATGGTACCACAATTAAAAGAAGAAGTGGATCATGTTATTGCAGTATCTCATGTGGGTCTAGAAGTAGACAAACAAATTGCTGAAGCAGTAGACGGTATAGACCTAATCATTGGTGGGCATTCTCACACACCTCTTAAAACTCCTGAAGTTGTGAATGGCACATATATCGTGCAAGATTGGGAGTATGGAAAATCTTTAGGTAGAGCTGATTTATATTATTACAATGATGAACTTGTTGCTTTTAGCGGCGGGTTAAAAGAATATGATGAAACAGTTGAAGCAGATCCAGAAATTGCACAAATGGTTACAGAAATATCTGAGGAAATCAAAGAAATTATGAATGTTGTTATTACAAATTCAGAAGTAGATTTAGATGGAGATCGTGCTTTAGTAAGAGCTGGTGAAACAAACATCGGTAACTTAATCACAGATGTTTTAGTTGAAAAAACACAATCCATTGCTGGTTATGAAGCGGATGTTGCAATGATGAACGCTGGGGGAATTCGTACTCAGTTATCTGCAGGAGATATCACTAAATTAGATTTAAATACACTTCTTCCATTCCCTAATACGTTAGCTGTATTAGATGTTACAGGTGAAGAACTTGTTGCTGCTTTAGAACACGGTGTAAGTAAAGTTGAAGAACAAAGTGGACAATTCCCGCAAATCAGTGGTATGTCATTCACTTATGATTCAAGCAAACCTGCAGGTGAACGTGTAATAAATGTAAAAGTAGCAGGAGAAGATATTGATGTAACAAAAACGTACAAGCTTGCTACAAATGATTTTGTTGCCGTTGGTGGAGATGGATATGAAATGTTTAAAGACAATGATGCTTTTGATACAGGATTAACGATTTACTCAGTAGTTGAAGAATACTTTATGAATCAAGACAGCATCAATCCACAAGTTGAAGGACGCATTGTAGACACAAGCAAAACTGAATAATAACTTAAGGTATAACAGAATACAAAACCGGGTGAAGGGTATACTACGTAATATCCTTCACCCGGTTTTTTTGTGTATTTAATGCTAAATTTTAATTCAAGATTATTACTGTACATTCCTATTAATTTAGTACTTACACATCACCATAATAAATTTCCGTATTATATTGAAAAGTTACTTTCCCATTCTCATTATACAAATTAAAGATCTCTTGTAATTTCTCCATAATCATCTCATAATTTTGATCGCCTGACGTTGGTGAATACGAAGAGGACAAGAGTCTACCCTTTAATTGCTCAAAATTAAATAACTGGTAATTTGGACATGTAAATGTTTTATACCCTTCCTTACTGAAAAAGGAATTAAATTCACGATGTCCTATATTTTGATGATTCACTTCATTGTAATCATTTGCATATTGTTTTAATAAGTTTTCATAAGCTACTGAAAATTCACTTTCTTCTGTTAAACGATTGTTCCATATTAAAACTACCTTCCCATTCGCTTTTAAAATTCTTTTAAATTCTTGTTTTGTTATTTGCAAATCAAACCAATGAAAAGCTTGTGCAGATACGATAAAATCAACTGATTTTTCGGGTAAAGTTGTGTTTTCTGCTGATCCACTAATTGAAGTAAAATTTTTATAATTCTCTAGTGAACTTTCAGCTGCTTCCCTCATCTCCTGATTAGGTTCAACCGAATACACCTGTGATTCTCTATCCAATAATAATTTAGTAAATATACCTGTTCCAGAACCTACATCTGCAATCATTGAATTTGGTGCAAAACTTAGTTCATCATATAAAAAATCTATTGCTTTTTTTGGATAGCTAGGACGATATTTTACGTAATTCTCAACTCTGTTAGAAAATCTTTTTTTATTATCCACTTCATCACTCCATTTCTTCATTAAGTATCACCATATGAATATGATCTTCCCATTTTCCATTGATTTTTAAATATTTCTTAGCTAATCCTTCTGATTCAAATCCCAATTTCTCAACTGCTCTTAATGATGCCTTATTTCGAGGCATAATGTTTGCTTCAATCCGATGTAATTGTAATTCGTTGAAAGCATACTCAATCACTTTTTTGATGGCTTCCGTTATATAACCCTGGTTTATTTCTTGCTGACTCAATTGATAACCAATATGACACGATTGAAAAACACCCCGAACAATGTTATTTAAAGATATAGAGCCAATGATTTCCTCTGATGCATCTTCTTTTTTAAAGATCCATACTTTAAACATAGACCCATCATTCATTTTCTTGAAATCCTCTTTTAATTTTTGAAATTGAAAATGTTTTTCATAAAAGACTTCATCAACTAACGGACTCCAAGGATACAAAAACTTTTTGTTTTTAATTAAATAACTTACAACTTTATCCGCATAGGATTCATCGATTATCCTTAATAAAAGTCTATCCGTTTCAATCGATAAGTTTTTTACTTCGTTCACAAAAAAACCTCCTAAGTTGTTTTATCACTTCAACTACAACCACATACCTTTATGTTCTCAAATTAATAGAGTCGTTTAGTATAACTCTCTTGAAGTGATTCTTCCATTTTTTTAGAAGTCAAATTACTGTCATTCACATGAGCAGCCATCATATGTGGGATCGAAGGTAAACTCTCTTTATCAGCCCATGTATCCTGATCCCATAACTGAGACCTAATCAGAGCTTTAGCACACTGTACAAAACACTCTTCAATTTGAATGCCAATCCCTAATAAAGGAACTCGTTCATTTACTGCCATTTGTTGCAAAATTTCTTGATCTTTAATCACACACGCCTTCCCATTGATTCTTAATGTTTCCTTTAATCCAGGTATTAAAAATATAAGTCCAACATGTGGATTTGATAAAATATTGGTAATGGAATCTATTCTTTTATTCCCTTGTCGCTCAGGTATAATTATATGCTTATCATCTATAATATGAACAAACCCAGGGGCATCACCACGTGGAGAAACATCACAAATTCCATTTGCATTTGAGGATGATAATAAAGCAAATGGAGATAAACTTAAATAATGACGACAATGTGAATCAAGCTTAGAAATCACTTTCTTTATTGCTCGTTCACTAGGGTACCCTAACATTTCTCTTATTTCTTCCTCTGTAGTTACAACTTCTTTGAATATTTCTAAATGATCCATTTTTCACCTCCATTTTTCGTATATGATTATTCCATGTTCCCCAATTTTTACACTATTAAGGTTTTCAATCACATGGATTAGTTAGATGAAAAAAACACCTAATGAATAGTTACCTATTTTTAGATGTTCAATCATTCAGACTCATTTCGGTATAATGTTAATATTACGGTCATTAACATAAAAAGATTCAATTGAAGAAAAGTGTTATTTCCCTGCTTTATTTTGTTTCCACAAACGATACATCTCTAGAGTATCTTTTAAATGCTGTGCCTCATCATCTGTTAACTTTACATACTCACCGTTAAAATAAATTTTATTATCCAAGCTTCCTTTCACTTTGGTTTCCCCTGTAAGAAGCCAGTCAATTGAAACCTCATAAAGGTCTGCTATTTTTTGTAATATTTCATTATCTGGTTCAGATTTATCGTTCTCATACTTTGAGATTGTCGTAAAATCTATCCCTAATAGTTTTGCAACTTGACTTTGAATCAATTGTTTATTTTTGCGTGCTTTTTTTAATCTAGCGCCAAAAGTCATAGATAGATCACCTCTGACCTTAAGTATAAAGGAATTGAATAAACTACAAAATAAAGTTGAAAATAATTCAAATAAACTATTGATTTTGAATTAATTTCAAGTTAAACTGTGTTTATAGAATTTTTTTCAATAAAAGGAGTAATTATGGAATATTTGTTTTATTTGTGGATATTAGCATTTTTATTTTTTATTCTTGCCATTATTATTGAAATCAGAGTTACTTCAAAAAACAGAAGATCTACTTTTCATCATAAAAAAAAGAAATCAAACGGTCATGATGATTCTTAAATGACTTCTTTTAACTCAAAATAAGCATCTGCTAACCATGGATGTACAACCTTTAAAGAGTCTCGTTGATCCCATAAAAATTTAATATATGAAAATGCAGCATGCTCTAGTGATTTTTCCATTTGAGTTAAAAGTTGGTGGATATATGGTGGTTTTCCTGTTTGATCCCATTCAATTTTATCAGCAACAAATAACACTTTATCTAAACTAGTTGAATTAGCACACAATGTAGTATGACATCCAATTGCATCCAAAATAAAAGGATCATTGATTTTAAATATCTCTTTTGCCATAACCCTTGAAATCTTTTGGTGAATAATGAGTGGAAACTTTTCTTCCTCTGGTAAAATATCGATACTTAATTGTTTCGCAACTTCTATTCGTTCATGATTTGGAAATATACCACTAATGTCATGTAATAAACCTGCTATCTCTGCTGCCTCGGGATTCACGTTGAATTGGAGTGCTAGTTTTTTAGCTTCAGCTGCCACTCTAATAGAGTGTTCAGCAATAATAGGTTTATCATGAATTTGCAAAATGCGAACGACATCTTTTTCAAGAACGCCCGTGAGATCAACCGGTTCTATTTTATCTAAGAGATATGAATTCATACCCTATCCTCCTAGTTTAATCATCTATTTTTACATAGAATTCTTTGCGTTTTACTTTTATTATAGACTTTTATCTGAGTTGCTTTTCTAAAGAATACAAATCGTCTTCTAAGTGCACCATCTTTTCATTTATTAACGTTCTTGCATCATTAATGGCTTGATTATATATGTAGGGTCCAAGTTCTTTCATAATAAATTCAAGAAAATTTTCTGCAGCTAGATTCCCTATCTCCTCTGAACGTTCCATTTCAAAATAGTGCTGTATGTTTGATATCATTTGATCCCTTTGTTCCTTAGGTAACTTTGTTGGTTTCATAATTTCACTCCCTAAAATTTTATTATCGTTACAATTTACTTTAATCATTCTAATCTACCAATCATATTATTATACTTTGAAACTATTACAATTTGAAATCTAACCTTCTTTTACTCTATACAACCATTCTTCCACCAATGAGTTGAATAATTTACTTTGTTCGATTTGCAAATTGTGACCAGCACGATCTAATACAACAAAACTACCTCTTGGGTAATTTTCCATCAATCCAATTGCGTCTCGGTATCCCGTGAAAGAGTCTTGCTTTCCTAATAAAAATAAGACAGGATTTTCGTAAGGTTCAGTCAACTGATCCACTTCAAATGAAAATCCATATCCTTCATCTTTTAGTCTTTGAATAAACTCTACATTTGCGATGTGAGCTCCCGATAAAATCTCTTTCTTGAATCTTTCAAAATGGTATGTATCCTGCACTACAGCTAACGTTTGAAACTCTTCAATATTTTCGTCTTTGGTAAATACCTCTATGAATTTCTCATTTTTGTATATTACTTTATGTTCTGGTAAATCTCTTTTTGAATTGTCAGAGAAAATCATTGGACAGATGAGCAGCATCCCATCTATACTAGATGTTTTCTTTTTCAATACTCCTCTAGATATGTAACCTCCGTAGGACTCCCCAATTATTAGAAAGTTTTGATCAGGTATAACCTTATCAATGAACTCAAGTACGATCTCTAACATTTGATCTGAATTTTTGATCCAGTCTTTAGCTTTTGTTTGACCCATTCCCGGAAAATCTAAATAAATTCTTTGGTAATCATTCTGACGATCCTTAAAAACAGGTTCCATACATCCTTTCATTACTTGTGAATCTAATGAATATCCATGAAGCATAATGATAGGTTTTCCTGTTCCGTAAACTTCATAATAAACTGATATATTATTTAAGTGTCACTCCATTATTTAAACCCCCTTATCTAATTTTTTTCATCTCCAATTTAAATCAGCTCATTTACTTTTATTTTATCATAATTTAACTAGAGCATTTTTGCTGTGGTTTCCGGTTTAAGTTGATCAATTAATTCATAAATATTCGTACAATCCAAATCGACAATTTAACGCATAATATCATGAACGCAATTTCGATTTGGAGGTAAAACATATGACACACCTAAGTTTTTATCTAATTTCATGATTTTTCATAAGATGGAAATCAAAAACTAAAAGGCGCCCAAACGAATTGGACGCCACGTACTAATCTTTTTTAAGGTTCAATACCCCACACTAATTGGCCATTATGATAAAGTGTCACTCGATCCCAATCCATGAACGATGCGATCGAACCATCAAATGAATAGTCATTTGTCTCATCATAATTGCTCCAGTCTAGTTTATTATTCCGAGTTTGAATCTCTCCACTTTGTCCACCAGCTGAAATGCTCCCTGCTCCTGCAGTAAAAGTTACTTCTACATAATGATCTGCTTCAGCTGTGCCTTGAGTCATTTGAATGTTTGTTCCATTCACATTAGCACAGCCAACTGTAGCATAATCACAATTAAATTGTTCTGACTGGTCCCCCTCTAGAGTGTAATAATATCGAATCGTTAAATCACTTAAAGATATATCCGAAGACCCATTATTCACAATATTAAAATGTGGTTTAAATTGATTATCTGAAGTGTTGGTGTCACTCGCTTTGTATTGTAAAACAAGCTCACTAGGCGTTCCTCCTCCATCTGACTGCGGTGTAGCACTGACTTCAGCTGAATTTCCGCTTTCACCTGCCTGATTTTCCGCACTGACCACATAATAATAGGTTGTATCGTTGGTCACACTTGTATCTGTGTAACTTGTAGATGTTACTCCTGCAGCAATCGTTGCATAAGTTCCTCCTGCACTGGTTGAACGTTTCACATTATAACCATCAGCTTCACTTTCCACATTCCAGCTTAAGTTGACTTCTCCATCTCCTGCACTAGCTGTTAATCCTGTTGGGTTTCCAGGAATGGTGACACCGCTTTGTGGTGTGGCACTTACTTCTATTGAATTGCCACTTTCACCTACCGCATTTTCAGCACTAATCACATAATAATAAGTCGTTTCATTGGTTACATTTGTATCTGTGTAGTTTGTGGATGTTACTCCTGCAGCAATCGTTGCATAAGTTCCTCCTGCACTGATTGAACGTTTCACATTATAACTATCAGCTCCACTTACTCCATTCCAGCTTAGCCCCACTTCTCCATCCCCTGCACTAGCTGTGACTCCTACCGGGGCTGCTGGAGGTGTTGGATCTCCACCACCTGATCCATCAGGTTCTATTCCTGAAATGAGCACTCCATTTTGATACAATGTCACTTGATTCCATTCTGTAAAGTCCGTAAGGTTCCCATTAAAGGAATAATCATTTATTTCGTTCAAATTGCTCCAATCTACTTTATTACTCCGTGCTTGAATTTCACCACTCTGTCCCCCAGCAGATAAACTTCCTGCTCCTGCTGCGAAACTAATTTCTAAATAATGATCTGCGTCTTCTACTGGATTACTCATTTGTACATGAGTTCCGCTTATATTCCCACATCCTAACACAGCATAATCACAATGGAATTCAAAGGATTGGCTGCCATCCGCAGTGTAATAATAACGAATCGTCAGTTCGCTTAATGGTATAGCACTATTTCCTGTGTTCACCATATTAAAGTGAGGTTTAAATTGATTATCTGCAGCATTTGTATCCGCTGCTTTGTATTGGAGTTGAATATCACTTGGAAGTTGAGGGGTTGCACTGACTGTGTTCGAATCTGTTGTTCCTGATCCATTCTCAGCAGTAACAATATAATAATACGTTGTTCCATTCGTTAAGCCAGTATCGTTATAAGCTGTTGTTGTTAAACCAGTGGCGATGGTTGTGTATCCACCACTACTAGATGTAGAACGTCCAACTGAATAACTATCTGCGTACGAAGAATCAGACCAAGATAGGTTTACCATTTCATTACTGGCTTGTGTATTTAAAGTGAAACTATCTGGAAGTGGAAGTTGTGGAGCTGCTGAAACAGTATTGGAATCGGTACTGCCAGAGCTGTTATTTGCAGTAATTACATAATAGTACGTTGTACCGTTTACAACATTCGTATCATTATAGGTATTCGCTGTTAAAGCTGATGCGATTGAAGTGAATGGACCGCTTTGAGTTTCACTACGTTTCACATCATAACTAATTGCATTAGAAGATGCAGACCAGCTTAAATCTACAACTTCATTTCCTGCTTCTGCAGTTAAGGTAAAGTTACCTGGTGCAGGCGGTGGGTTAGGAATAGCTGAAACTTCACTAGAATTTGCTGATTCTCCAATATCATTTACAGCACTGACTACATAATAATACGTTGTGCCGTTGGTTAGCCCTGTATCTGAGTAATTTATACTTGTAATGTTGCTTGCTATCGTTGTATATGGACCTCCTGAAGTTTCTGAACGTTTGACATTATAACTATCTGCTCCTATTACACTGCTCCAGCTCAAACCTACAACACCGTCATCTCCGATAGCAGTTAATCCATTAGGTGCATTTGGTGCGGTATTATCAGTAGGCTGAATAGCTGGGTAAGCATTTTCTACTAACATGACAAACTGTTCATGAAACCAGTGTCCTGCTAAAGGTGCATCAGGCATAGCCCCTGTAGGTACTCCAGCATTAGCACCATCTGTATATTCTGGATCGCAGTTTGGATCGGGATTTTTCCCTTCGTCATTATCAATAAATTCACTAGCACCGTCAGATTCTCCAGGAGGTTTTACCCATACAAAAGCATCCAAATGAGTATTTTCAAATTCACCAGAAGCCACTTGTGGAGGTAATCCCATTCCTGCTCCATCGACATTACACCACAAACCGCGATGATCTCTAAGATCAATACGTCCTGAATCAACATAACTATTCACTGTATCACCACTAGCTTCAGTTGGACGATCAACTCCCCCCCAACCGTTACGTGAAGTATCGATGATAAAACCAATATCTTGTGGAAATCCACTAGCTACAAAAGCATTGTATAATGCCTCTGTAAAATCAACTTCATCAAAATTAGGGTTCCACTCGTAAAAATTAGAGGATCTCAAAGGCTGACCACCGATATTTAAATTTGGATCGGTTAAATATGGCTCTTCAAGGGGAGTGTAATTTGAGGTATTTGTAATAAATCCATCGATACTTTGTAAACCAGCCGATGTATCTTGGACTACATCAGTATACAAACTAACTACTCCTTGTAAATTATTGTCCCATCCTAACCAACCGGAATGAGCGATGTCCATATAAATGTAAACATTATCAATAGGGTGAAGTTGATTAAGTGCATATTGAGTAGCTTCTACTTGAATACCGCTTGAGTTCGCTTCTGCGCACTCAGGATCACTTAGATTCGTTACTAGATTAGGTAGTCCGTCAGGTTCAATGACCGTTACAATTCGAATATCCTGATACTTAGGGTCAGAAAATACGGATACTATAGGATCAATGTACTCTGTTTTATATCTTTGTAGACCTTCTTCTGAAAGTGGTAGTTCACCATTGGATGCTAATGCAGCGCAGTCTCGACCTGGAAGGTCATAAATAACAATTGTAGCCGTAATTGGAGTGTCACCTTGCTTTTGTGCAAGTACAATGTCCAAGTGATCAGCTAAGCTTTTACGTCCGTTATTTATATCTCCACCATGGATGGCCGCTATGCGATCAAGCCAAACTGCTGTAGGGTAAGATTTTATTGTTTCCATTTTTGAGGCTAGATCACTATCATTTACAAGTGCAATAGAAGAGTCTATTAATTCAGCATAATCAGGATTCACATACGAAGTTGCCCCTTCAAATGGATTATCAACATGCGTTTCACCATAAACTATTGAAGTAGATTTTGGAATGATGCCAATAAATAAACTTAATATTAATAGAATCGCAAGCATAAGTATGATGTTTTTGCTGTACAATTTTTTATAATTCATCATTTCACTTCCTCATCAATTTTATTTTAAGAGGCACTCAGACCATGCTGAGTGCCTAGAATTAATATTATTTAAGGTTCAATACCCCACACTAATTGACCATTTTGATAAAGTGCCACTCGATCCCAATCCGTAAATGCAGTCATGCTGGCATTAAACGAGTAATCATTGTTTTCATTATAATTGCTCCAGTTTGTTTTATTGCTTCTCGTTTGAATTTCACCGCTTTGCCCTCCAGCAGCTATCATACCTGCCCCCGTAGTAAAGCTCACCTCTATATAGTGATCAGCATCTGCCGTAGACTGACTCATAGCAACATGTGTGCCGCTTACATTCCCACAGCCTACAACAGCATAATCACAATGGAACTGCTCTGTTTGGCTACTATCAATCGTGTAGTAATAACGGATTGTTAACTCATTTAATGCTATATCTGTATTTCCATTATTCACAATATTAAAATGTGGTTTAAACTGATTGTCTGTTGCATTAGTATCCGCTGCTTTGTATTGCACAACTAGATCACTAGCTGTACCTCCTCCTGATGGCGTTGCACTTACTTCTGTTGAGTTTTCACTTTCACCTACCGTATTTTCAGCACTCACCACATAATAGTAAGTGGTTCCGTTTGTTAATCCTGAATCCATGTAATTTGTGGAGGTTAGCCCTGTCGTTACCGTTGTATATACTCCCCCTGCACTGGTTGAGCGTTTCACGTTATAACTGTCTGCTCCGCTGACTGAACTCCAGCTTAAATCAACTTGGCCATCTCCTGCACTAGCCGTCAAACCCGTTGGTACTGCTGGAAGCGTAACACTGCTTTCAGGTGTTGCATTCACCTCTGTAGAATTCCCGCTTTCTCCAGCCTCATTTTCAGCACTCACCACATAATAATAGGTGGTTCCGTTTGTTAATCCTGTATCTGTATAATTAGTAGAGGTTAATCCTGTAGCTACCATTGTATAGGTTCCACCTGCACTGGTTGAGCGTTTCACGTTATAGCTGTCTGCTCCGCTGACTGAACTCCAGCTTAAATCAACTTGACCATCTCCTTCATTAACCATCAAACCCGTTGGTGCTGCTGGAGGTGTTGGATCTCCACCACCTGATCCATCAGGTTCTATTCCTGAAATGAGCACTCCATTTTGATACAATGTCACTTGATTCCATTCTGTAAAGTCTGTCAAATTCCCATTAAAGGAATAATCATTTAATTCGTTCAAATTGCTCCAATCTACTTTATTACTTCGTGCTTGAATTTCATCACTTTGTCCCCCAGCAGCTAAACTTCCTGCTCCTGCTGTGAAACTAATTTCTAAATAATGATCAGCGTCTTCTACTGGATTACTCATTTGAACATGAGTTCCACTTACATTTCCACATCCGACTACTGCATAATCACAATGGAATTCAAAGGATTGGCTGCCATCCGCAGTGTAATAATAACGAATTGTCAATTCGCTTAATGGTACGGAACTATTGCCTGTGTTCACAATATTAAAGTGAGGTTTGAATTGATTATCTGCAGCATTGGTATCCGCTGCTTTGTATTGGAGGTTAATGTCACTTGGAAGTTGAGGTATTGCACTGGCTGTATTCGAATCTGTTGTTCCTGATCCATTCTCGGCTGTAACAACATAATAATACGTTGTGCCATTCGTTAATCCAGTATCACTATAGACTGTCGATGTTAATCCAGTTGCTACTGTTATATAACCTCCACTACTTGATGTAGATCGTCCAACTGAATAACTATCTGCGAATGATGAAACAGACCAAGATAAATTTACCGTTTCATCACTGGATTGTGTACTTAATGTAAAACTTCCTGGAGGTGGTAGTTGTGGGGTTGCTGAAACAGTATTGGAATCCGTAATACCAGAGCTGTTATTTGCAGTAATAACATAATAGTACGTTGTGCCGTTTACAACATTCGTATCATTATATATATTCGCTGATAAACCTGATACTATAGATGTGAATGGACCGCTTTGAGTTTCACTGCGTTTCACATCATAACTAATCGCATCAGAAGATATAGTCCAGCTTAAACCCACATTTCCATTCCCTGCTTCTGCAGTTAAAGTAAAGTTTCCTGGTGCAGGCGGCGGATTAGGAATTACAGTAACTTGACTGGAATTCACAGACTCTCCTATATCATTTACTGCACTGATAACATAATAATACGTCGTGCCGTTTGTTACTGTAGTATCTATATAACTTGTAGTTGTTACATTGTTTGCTATCGTTGTATATGGTCCACCAGAAATGGTTGCACGTTTTACGTTATAATTGTCTGCATTAAATACATTATTCCAGCTTAAGTTCACTTCTCCATCATCAGGAAGAGCAGTAACTCCTGTTGGTGCATTCGGTTCAGTCGGAGTAGTATCTCCAATTAAACGATCAAATTCAGCATAAGCCGTTGCCATATCCACTTGTGACCAGAACCTGTGATAAGTAAAAGTTGGTGTTCCATTCTCCCATGTTTCAGTTCCTGCATTCCAAGAAGAATTATATAAGTTTTCTAAATAAGACCAGTTTGGATCATTTTTAATTTCTGGACGTAATTCATGATGGCTAATATATACTCCGTCTCCACCCTTACTTGGATCAGAAGGAATTCCACCTGCTCCTGGGATGGTATTGCCTTGACCAAATGTTCCAGTCCATCCATCAGGGAAATAAATTTCTTTTTCAAAATAACGATAATAATCTCCTCTTTGTTCCTCAGTTACAATCCCTACACCGTCGTTAAAACTCCATGCTACGTTCAATAATTGCTCTGCCATATCCTTAGCTTGATTTCCCAGTACTGAATAATCCCCATTTTCAGCTTTTGTACCTGCTGCGTAGAAGGTTAACGCTTTGATGTAATTTCCTAATACCCCTACATCTTGACTGGCACCCTTAGCAATCGCATGGTAATCAGGATTTCCAGTAAAATTTTCATATCCATTCCATGTATCAGGCTGACCACTCCACTCTTGACCTCCAAGAATATAAAATTGACCTGGATCAGGTGTTGTATCTATATCTGGATTCATACCTCCTAAGATCTGTTCCCCATTCGTATCTAAGAAATAATCATCACCATCTGTTACTGGCTTCTCATTTACGAACGTATAATCAATGGACCAATCGATCCATTTATCAATCACTTCTTTTGCCATTTGGAAATTCGTAGAACTTGTATCTCCATTCTCAGCTAAAATGTAATAATATTCAGCTACTCTCTCTAGTGGCCATGTTTGGAATCCAAACCATGTATTTGATGGAGGGTCATGATATACAGGATCTTCGTCGTAAGCTAAATCGTAAAATGTACTTACACCTGAAGGATAACTTGAATAATCTCCACCAACACTATTGGTGGCTCCTCCGCCTACACCACCTTCAGCAGATAATAGCCAAGTATATAATTCTAATTGACGTTCTAAAGATAATTCCCAATCTTCTTGAGCTGTAGCAGATTCAGGAATTAATCCCCCTTGAGATAATGCATAAGCTGCTACCGTATTTTGATACGCTTGATGTGTATGGCTTGAACCTATTCTCCATGACCAATTGCCCGCACCCATCTCGCCGAGTCCTCCACCCCATGCAGTGTACCATGACATGAGATAATGACTTGCATTTTTACCAGTACCAGGTGTAGGAGTGCCATCAGATGCACTACCAATTTCTTGGAAATATTTATCATACATGCCATAACGTAAATAATCTCCCATTTTTTTCGCTTTATCTAAATAATTTGGATTGTTGTACCCTAATTCCTTTGCCCAATACATGACCTGTACTGCTCGAGCATCCGCATCTGTTGCAGCCGTATATCTCCATTGTGGAGCAGGAGTCGCGCCGTCATCTACGAATAAGGAAACAAAACCTTCACCTGGTTTTCCAAAAGTAAAATCATCTTGTGAAGGATGTGTTACTGCCTCCCATACTGATTCTTGTTCTCCTCTTTGGAACGTATTTACATATGTTGAAGTATGAGAAGGATTCAAGGTATTGCCGTAACCATACCAGTCATCTACATCCAAAATCCAGTGCATTAAATAAGTTTCATTATCTCCATAAGTTGCTGTTAATTCCGCATCTAGTGGATCAGATCCCGCTTGTACAGAATTGCCTAATAAACTAGGATACATGTCTGGATAAGGATGTTCAGGTGCATAAGTGGCAGGACTAGATGGATTATAATAACTCATCGTTGGCTGTTCCTCTACACCATCTCCTTCATTAATTGGCAAAATAAAGGTTTCCAAGTTATCCCAAGCGTCCTCTAATGGTGTCCAATTATCAGTAAAGTAACCATATAACGTTTCTAACCATAACCAATAACTATAAGCTTCTGAGGTTGTCATGTGTCCATAATCTGGTGCTTCACTTAATAACGTTTCAATGGAATGATACGGAATTCCTTCAGGTGAAAAGTATCCGTTATTAGGATCTTTAATTTGTTCATACATCGTTAAAAATCGTGCTTCATTCTGAGACATATCCCCAGGCTCTTCTGGCATTACTGCAACTTGATTTGAATCATTTGATTCTCCAACTTCATTCACAGCACTAACAACATAATAATACATTGTGCCATTGGTTAATCCGACATCGGTATACGACGTTCCTATAACATTGTTTTCAATCGTATTATATGGACCTCCTGAAGTAGCTGCTCGTTTTACTGTATAACTATCTGCATCAGACACGCTGTTCCAGCTTAATGATACTTCCCCATTTCCAGCAGAAACACTTAATGAAGATGGGGCACTCGGTACAGTTGGAACATCAGGTGCGCTTAAATCCGCTTGTGTATCATTTATATACTGAGATATCCAAACTAATGGAGCATTCCAGTTAATTGTATTCTCTTTAGATGCCCAAGCACTAGGTGCTGTATCTTTATCTGCATAGGATTTGGCTGCTGGTTGCCCTTGTGGTGTAGCTGGATCATTTGAATTATCGTTATTGGGTCCTCCTGACAACCATCCTTTTGGATACGGTGTTCCTCCTTGATATTTGCCCCACGCCCAACGATCATGTGTGTCTGATTCATTAAATTCACCATAACCGGTAATGTAGGAAATTTTCATTGCATTGTTGCCCATCAAGTAATCCATAGTTTTATGGATGCCTTTTAAATACGTTATATCTCCACTAATGTCATAAGCAAATGCCATAAATATCATTGAATTCACGATAAATGAGTTAGAACCCCATGGATAGGTATTACTTCCAGACAGAGGAACTGGATATCCTTCTGTAGTTAATACATTCATAATGTTTAAATCTACATGAGTTAAAAGATTATTCTCCATATCTGTGATGTCTTGTGCTGGAAGATCATTTGCAGCTGTCAATAACGATAATGTTCCTGCACCCGTCACTTCTGCCCAATCAAAATGACTTATTTCTTTATAATGCTGTGAATTCACAACAGATGATTGGTAGGTTTGTTCATCACTATCATTCAAAGCATAGGCAGTTAAATAAAGTTCGACAGCAGCTGTGTATTGATCATCACTATTTTTCGTATCTCCATAATCCCCACCGCCAGTTGCATCACCTGTACTATCTGAATAATCTACATTTGGATTGGCTTCCGCTCTAGTCCATGCTAATTCCGCTGTATTCCATAATTCTGCAGCATAAGCTGGGTCATAAGCATTCAGCAATCTAGCTAAATGTGCAAGATTACGAGCAACAGCATACGTAGCATTTGTAGAAGGGGGCTGTGCGAATCTTTCCTCTCCATTTTCTCCAGCAATATTTGTTAGTGGAAAAGCACTCCAGTTGGTATTGTGAACCTTATGTGAGGCTAATCCACCTGAAGCAGGCAACATCCCTTTCATAAATGTTGAACCAAAATTCACTTCATCTAATATATCTGGGATACCATTCCCGTTTTCAGGAATATTTAAAGATCCATCTGGGAAAACGGATGGATATCTTTCTAATAAATTTAATAATGTCCAAGCTGAAATCGCTTGATTCACTGAATAAATGCCAAAATCCCCGGCATCTGCCCATGAATTTTTTACATCTAAAACATCTCCGTTGCACCAGTCGTTATAACAGCTAATACTGCTATCCCCTGGATGAAGGGCACTATGAGCAAAAGTAGGATCTGTCAAATATTGCACCTCAATATCTGTACCCATTCTATGAAAATAGAAATACTCCATCGCTTCTTTCGCAAGATTTGGATATAAATCTGTACCAATTGTAAAAGGAACACTTTCACCTTCTCCATTAACCCAAAGGGTGTAATTACCTGAAGTAGTTACCGATGAAAAATCTGCATGATGTACAAAATCACCAGAAGCTAGATCATTTCCATACACTGAAGTTGTTCCGTTAGCAACAACATTCCCGCTTCCTATTTCCCTTAACTCCCAATTGAGGGATGATGTAGAGTTATTGATAATCGTGGCGACTTTATCTGCATCTTGTAAATAACCGATCTGATTGACACGCACGTTTCCAGTATCAAAGTCTGCTTGAACAAAAGATACATTGATGGTAGATAGTATGAGCAGCAATGAGGTGAAAATCACAAAACATTTTCTCTTTAACTTATGGTTATTAAACAAAAATATTTTCCCCATGAATATTTAATCTCCTTTCATCTATCAAAAAATAAGACAACTATAAATAATATACTTAATGGAACCTTTCTTTCAGTGGGGTCTTCTTCTCAATCCCCACTGAAAGACTGAAAATAAAATATCACCTAGATACCATAATGACCTATGGTTCAATACCCCACACTAATTGACCATTCTGATATAAAGTCACATGATCCCAATCGGTAAATTGAGTTTTGCTTGCATCAAAGGAGTAATCATTCGTTTCATCATAGTTACTCCAATCCATTTTATTATTACGTGTCTGTATCTCCCCACTTTGACCTCCAGCTGCAATACTGCCTGCACTTGATGTGAAACTAACCTCCAAATAATGATCCGTACCTGAGGATGGGCTCGTCGTTACAAAGGTTCCATTTAAATTTGCACACCCTATAGTTGCATAATCACAATGGAATTGCTGTGATTGATTACTGTCTATCGTATAGTAATAACGTATCGTTAAATCATGGAGAGACACTGGACTATCCCCATTGTTCACAATATTAAAGTGAGGTTTGAAATGATTGTCAGTAACATTTGTATCTCCTGCTTTATACTGTAAAGCTAAATCTCCCATTACCGGTGCGTTTGGAGTGACATCTGTAACGTTAGACTCCACACTGCCTGCACTGTTTGATGCTACCACTTTGTAATAATAGGTTGTGCCATTTGTAACTGTTGTATCTGAATAAGAAGTAGTTGAGAGTCCAGATTGTACGCTATTAAACGGTCCACTCATGGAAGTTGATCGTAAAACTTCATAACTGTTTGCATAGGCAGAAGTAGTCCAGTTTAAATCCACCTGTCCATCATCTGCTGTTGCTGACAAAGTAAAGCTGCCTGGCTGCTGTAATTGTGGAGTAACTTGAGTCTCATTTGAGGTTGTTGTACCTGCTCCATTATTTGCAACTACTTGATAAAAATAGGTCGTGCCATTCGAAACGGAAGGATCTGTGTAATCACTTAACGTTATTCCATTTGCAATTGTTGTATAAGGTCCACCGCTTATTTGTGCCCTTAACACATCATAATGGTCAGCATCACTAGATAAACTCCAACTGAGATCCACCTGTCCATCACCTGCTGAAGCGGATAAAGTAAACGCTCCAGGCTGTGGTAAAGATGGTGTGCCATTTACTTCAGATGAATCTGAGCTTTCCCCAGAACTATTTGAAGCACTGATCACATAGAAATACGTCTCCCCATTAGTTAAACCCATATCTGTATAACTGTTATTAGAGGTTGAATCAACAATAGAATAAGGTCCTCCACTAGTTCCAGATCTTTTGATGTTATAACTATTTGCTCCAGTTGCATGATTCCAGCTTAAAGTAACTTGCCCATTCCCTTCTGTTGCTAATAAATTTATCGGTATACTAGGAGGTACAGCGGGACCCGGTTCATCACCAAACACCTTCATTCCATCATCAAACACGGGAATATATGTCGTTTTAATCACTGAAGAACCAGAAGCTAATCCTTGATATGAGTAATCATTACTTGGATCCCAGAACGTAGTTCCTGATGGTGCTGCCATTCTAAATTGCACTTCTTTTTTATAAGCTGATTGCCCCCCTGGGTAAATTTCAACACCCGTAAAATCCACAAGAACATAATATATATTGTTATCGATGTCAAAAGGGATAAAACCTGATACAGTTGAGCCTTGATTGTATGCAGTTGACGTGGATAGATCATTAATCGTATAACCTGCGTCATATACTTCAGATAAATCCACAAAATATTTGAAGGATAATTTATCTCCCATTCTTGCTGGCCATCCCGAACGATTGTTTAACAAAGCCTTAATTTCAGTATAAGTTGCTCCTGAACTATTTACTGATGCCTCTACGAACATCTCATCATCACGTACTTCTGGTTGAGGGAAGTTTGGTAGTGGTTGCTGCCCAGCACCATACATTAAATTCATCTTTGCTAACGCACCTGTAAAACCAGCATTATAATCTGTGGCAACCTCATTACTAACGTAATCACCGATGTCATCTGTGTAGTTATCATTTTGGTCTGGTCCGCCAACTAAAGCACCATATAATACATGACGATGATTTTGTGGAACAGATTGGCTATCTGCCCAAGAACCATGAGAGGTACGATGATGAGGATGCTCTGGTGGATTATTACTGTAACCGATTACATAACTTCGATTATCAGGGTTATCACCAAGCATATATAGAAGCTGTCTTTCTGCAAAATCACGATATTTTTGTGCTTTCACTGGATTGCTAGCTTCTAACCAGTCTGAGTATACAAATGCTAAAAAAGAAGCGTTCGCAGCATATCTTAAAACACCCCACGTATCTAACCAAGCTAAACCGCCAGGTGTATAGGTAATCTGTTGTCCTGTATCCTCAGTCCCAGTTGTCCAGTAGTCTAAATTTCTTTCTGTTGAGTTTATAAACTGACTATCTCCAGTAATTCTAGACAATAAAAGCTGGGCTCCGTAATGTTTATCATCCCATGCTTGTGTCCATAAATAACCCCAATATGGCGTTTGACCCTCTGTACCCCAATCTGATGTGGAAGTGATCGCTTTATTTAAATAAGTTTCATCATCTGTTGCTAAGTACAACCATACTGCTCCCCAGGTAATTTCGTCTTCATAACCACTCCATGAGTTATAAAATGAAGCAGCATCTGTAATGCAATCTGAATATTTCCCTCTATATTGATCTGCAAAATCATATAACTGGATTGCATGTTGCAATAAAGTAGCAGCATAGGTGGGATCAGTTTCTTCAAAAATGATCGATGAAGCTGCCAAAGCAGCAGCTGTTTCACCTGCTAAATCAGAACCAGGACAGCTTGCATCAATTTTGTAGGATGGGCGAGCCATTTGCATCACTTCAGCAGGTCCCCACCATGCGTGATCCACTCCACCAGATCCTATTTGACCATACAATTCATTAGGAGCTGTATGAGCTTTAATGAAATAATCTGTAGCCCATTTAATGTTGTCTAGTATTTCTTCATATTGGCCTGCTTGTATGTAACCATCCTTATATTCGTAAACTGACCAAGCCAACATTGTTGTAGTTGCTGCCATAGGAAATCCAAACTTTACATGATCTCCTGCGTCGTACCATCCTCCAGTTAAATCCAAGCCTACATCCGCACCATCATTTAATCCTGAATCACCACGCCATTCTACTCTGTTATCATCAGGTAATTCACCAGAACGCTGTGCTTCGTAAAAATAAATAGACTTTTGAAGTGCTTCTGCATAATTATAAGTACTTGGTGCAGCATCAACTCCACTTCCTTTTTGAAAATTTTCAAACATACCAGAAAACAATACCAGTAATGACAGAAAACAAATCGTCATATTTCGAAAAATTTTCAATGTACTTTCCTCCTGATCATTAAATTTTTTCAAACCTATAATGAAACCGATCCTAAATTAAATTCACCTCCTTTAAAAAAAAAATAAAATTTCAATCTTATGACTGAAATTTTTCTGGAAAAGACACAATACAATCTATATTCATCCACAAAAGTGCTTATTCACTTGGCTCAATATAACATAAGAGGATATTTTATAATCCATATTTTTTTAGAGTAGTCATCTATACGTCATAAGTGATAGTAGAAATAAAAATCTAATAAAATTAACACTATTAAAGTGATTTTTTTTAAAAGTAGAGGATTGAATAAAATTCTAACTTGTAGATTTAAGGTGAGAATGTAAATTGAGACTTCACATTTTAGTATAGTTTCAATAAGTGGTATCACTACTAGAAAGAGTATAGTAGTGGTAGTAGAAAAACGAAGACTAGTGAAAAAAACTAGAATATATATTTTATTTAACTAAACAATAATAGATTTCACTTTTTCTGTCACTAAAATAATTTAATATTTCACTTTAAAATTTTAAGAAATATCTAAAGTATTTTTATTTATAATGCATGGGAAGTATTATAATCTCCTTACACTGTTATAACTAAATAACTCAAACACTGTGTTGTACGGATATAATCAGCAATGAAAGACTAGGCAATTACATTTACGAAATCGTATACCAATCCAATAAAATTAAAAACCTTTCTAGTACTAGTTTACAATAAGTGTATGATACGTGAGAAAAATATTTTTTGATGTAATTTGAAGTAAGTATTTAGTTTAAAGGAAACTAAAAGAGCGCTTTTCAGCGCTTTTTATATCTTAATTTACATCTCTTTACACACGATAATAATCTCCACGCCAATTCTTTACTGCTTTTTTAATTTGTTTCTTATCCAGATTTTCTTTACTCGCTTGTTCACATAAAGCTGGAAACTCTTCATCACTTGCAAATCGCAAACCAATAATTTGACTGATTGTTAAACTTGGATCTAATAAACGGCCTGTAAGAACATAATGACGCAAATTTTCTTCCGAACGAATTACACGATCTTGAACCTTGATGGAATATATCCTTACAAGTCCAAAAACTACAAATAGTCCAATAGAGCCTCCAATCCAAAGAAGAGCAATAGAAATATTTTCCCCTGATGAAATGGATAAAACTAAATTAATGATTGTACCAATAAAAACCATTAGTACTATGGGTGCACCAATATAATGATACATTGGGTGCAACCGAGCATGATTACGATAGTTTTGCTCATTCATTTTAATCTCCTCCTCTATACCTAAATTTCTATGAAAGTGCAAAATATATTATGCTTCTGTGGTTTTTATCTTCAAGTAAAAATACCCTCCGACCAAACATACGAATCGAAGGATACTTTTATAAAATATAAATTTAAATGATGAATAATTTCATAAAATCATGCACTGCCGTTTCTTCCAACTTTTTCTGATCCATGCAAAGCTCAACGATTTTTTCTACTTTTTTAGCAGGAAATCTTGTACCTAGATTATTTTCAAACTTCTCTAATAGTTTTGGTTTAGCCTCTGCTCTTCTTTTGCGATGACCAATCGGATATTCAACTTCCACTTTGTCTGTTTTACTGCCATCTTTAAAATGAATTTGTATTGCATTTGCAATAGATCGTTTATCTGCATCTAAATAATCCACACTATATTGTTCATTTTCCTCGACAATCATTTTCTCACGTAAGAGATCAATCCTAGGATCTACAGCGAATTCCTCTTCATAATGCTCTGCTATTAAATCTCCATAAATTAAACCAATTGCAGTCATATATTGCAAACAATGGTCACGATCTGCTGGATTTTTCAACGGACCTTTTTTATCAATGATTCGAATTGCAGCTTCATGAGTATTGATTGTGATTTTGTCAATATCTTCTAAACGATCCTTTATATCATGATGAAGTTTCACAGCACATTCAACAGCTGTTTGCGCATGAAATTCAGCTGGGAATGATACTTTAAATAACACCTGCTCCATCACATAGGAATCAAAAGGACGGGCAAGTGTTAATTGCTCACCTTTAAATAAGACATCCTGAAAACCCCATTTGTCAGCTGTCAATGCAGTAGCATAACCCATTTCTCCCTTTTTAGCCATCAATGATAACCATACAGCACGGCTTGTTGCATCCCCAGCAGCCCATGATTTACGTGACCCTGTATTCGGAAAATGCCGATAGGTTCTAAGACTTGCATTATCAATCCAAGCATTTGAAACCGCATTCATAACTTCTTCTAAATGACCACCTAACATAGCAGCGGCTACAGCAGTGGAAGCTACCTTTACATACAAGACATGATCAAGCCCAACTCTATTTAAACTATTATCTAGCGCTAGTACACCTTGAATTTCATGTGCTTTTATCGAAGCGGTTAACACATCCTTCATTACTAGGGGTTCTCTTCCTTCGATTACTCTTTGACGACTCATATAATCCGCTACAGCTAATATTGCACCTAGATTATCTGATGGGTGTCCCCATTCCTGTGCCAACCAAGTATCATTATAATCAAGCCAGCGAATCATAGTTCCGATATTAAAAGCACCTTGAACCGGATCTAATACGAATTGTGTACCTGGAACACGTACACCATTTTCTACATTTGTCCCAGGTACGATAGGACCAAGATGTTTTGTACACTCTGGAAATCGTAAAGCAAGCATTGCACACCCTAATGAATCGATTAATACGTATTTAGCAGTATCATATGCTTCACTGCTATTCACTTTGTAATTTACTGCATATTCTGCTATCTCTTTTATGAGAGAATCAAAACTTTGTGTATCTGTATTTGGAGATGTAATTTGACTCATATTATGATTCCTTTCATTTTTGTTATTTAATATATTTATAGTTTAACATACCGAGATGTGAAGGGTACCAATACTAGTGAATATATGACCTTACGGATGAAGATTTCGAGGTCCTAAGTACTTCACTCTAGGTCTAAACAATCGGTTATTTTGATTTTGTTCATCTACATGTGCACTAATGCCAACAATACGAGAGGATAAAAAGATCGGTGTATATAAATCAATTGGAATATCTAATAAGTAATATACAGGTGCAGCATAATAATCTAAATTTGGATACAATCCTTTTTCTCGTTTCATCACTTCTTCACCTATGACACACATATCATATAATTCTCGATTCCCTTTTTCTTCAACTAGCTTCAACAATGCTTCCTTCATTAGTAATGCGCGAGGATCCATTTTCCTCATATAAACTCGGTGTCCAAACCCCATAATGCGCTCTTTATTCGCTAGCTTCTCTAAAATCATCGGTTCGATTTTATCTTTTGTTTCTGCTTCTAATAACATTTTCATCACTGCCTCATTCGCTCCACCATGAAGGGTTCCTTTTAATGAAGCAACAGCTCCTGTTAACGCACCATAAATATCTGCCTGTGTTGAAGTAATAACCCTTGCTGCAAAAGTAGAATTGGGCATTTCATGTTCACTGTAAACCATCAATAGTTGATCAAATGCTTCAGTTTCACTTACTGAAGGCGTTTTTCCAGTAATCATATACAGGAAGTTTGCACTGTACGATAGATCTTGTCTAGGTTCAATGAAGGGTTGATTCACTTTTGCATGGTAACTATTAGCAACGATATTAGGTACTTTAGCTAACAATCGAATCGCTTTATCACGGGTTGAAGTTTGTGAGCGATCTTCAAGGTCTTCTTCATAACCAGCTAAAGCAGAAACGCCTGTACGCAATGCGTCCATGGAATGAGTTTTAGATGGTAATAGTTTTAATATGGATAAAATATTTTCTGGGAGCTGATACTCTTTTTGTAGTTGTGACTCTAGTTCCTTTCGCTGTTCGTTTTCTGGTAGATTACCATCTAATAGAAGAGAGATGATATCTACATACTTCACATTTTTTGCTAGTTCAATCAAATCATAACCACGAATTACGATTTCCTCATTTTCCACATCTAAATAGGATATATTCGTCTCACAAGCAATCACTCCTTCTAAACCTGGTATGTATTGTTTTTCAGTCTGCATACATTATTCCTCCTCTTTGTTTATAACAAAATATAATAAATAAGAAAGCATTTTCAATATATGTTTATTATATTATAATATCACTTTTTTGACTAAATGAATATTTAAGTCAGTTCTAGTTATTGTCTACAAAAACAATCCTTTTTGAAAAAGATGAGTCAAAAAGGATTCCACATCAACTATACAGACCTGATTAGCAATCCCCACTTAAACAAAATATACATATATGTATATTGTTTTATGAAACATTTGGAATATAGGAGAAAAATAGAATATTTCCCAATTTTTAATTAAATACGAACATAAACAGTGTTTTTATTAATTAGATCTATTATGTAAAGTGAATTATGTAATAGACATAGGGAAACATTGTGTTGTGATAATTATGAATGTTGATTCAATTAGCAAGTAATTTACATTTATTTGAAGGTATTTAATTTATTTTCTAGAATATTAATTAATGTTATTTCTAGAAATTTACAGTTTTTTAATTGCCTTCAAGAATTATATAAGGAGGTGATTTAAGATGAGTAGTGAACTAGATCTGGACTATGGTTTAATAAAACCTCTATCCATTCCAAAAAATTCAAAAGTACCAGATTTATTTTCAGGAAGGTCCTCTGAAGAAGAATATGAACTTTATTTTCGATTAAAAAGAAACAATCCTGATCTGATTGACTGGTCTAAAAATTGTATTCATTTATATGAAGACCAATTACATGACCTGGAAGGCACTAGCTTGGAGGCAATAGATAAATATGAAATTCTTAAGGGTTGGTTAAATGTATTTCAAGTTACATTGGAGAAATGGGTGGATGTTTCTCAAAGTGAACAAAGGGAGAGTTAAGTTATGCAATCAAACTCAGTAGAATCTATTTCAACAGCTTACCAGCAGGCAGTGTTGCGCTGGAAACAAGGACACCAATCGTTTCAGATCATAATCATTACTATGAATACATTGCTTGAATCTAGTATTCAAGCTTTAGATCAAAATGAATGGCATTTGCTTACAAAATCACTTGATAGACTTTCTAACCTAATGAAAGCTTCCACTGCTACTATGAAGTATACGTCGGACTTCTCGCCCAAATCTTATGAGGAATTAATCAGACCCTCAATGATGCCTCCGTTTCTTAGTGAAGGTTTCAGCGGGGTATTAAACATTGATCATAAATTAATGCTTATCAAATTTCGCAAACTTCGTGATCTAATGGTACAGAAATTAGGAGATAAACATCAGTGGCCCTCAATGATTACGAGATCTTGGAATCATCTTATGGATGCTCAAACTCATAATCGTGAACATCATGGTTTAGTATGTCAGCATTTTGTTGATGACGGTGTTTCTCTCATGCAAAATTTTTATAAAGAAAAACGTGAAGCAAAAAATTAAGGGGGAATTAAAAATGATTACAGTAATGGAAACTTGGTATTTAAAAAACGGTCTTGAAAAGCAAGCCTTGGAATTAATGCAAGAAATGGATGACTTAGTAGGTCCAGGTGCTCATGATCATCCAGGTTGGTGCGGTCATGCTTCATTTTATCAGAATTCAGAGATGCCAAATGAAGTCATCATGCAATACCCTTGGAAAAGTCATGAACTTCATGTTGATCTCAGAAATAAAGAGGAATCTATATTAACAGGATTTTATGCCAAATACTGCTTAAAACCACGTAACATTATTTACTTTCATGAATTAGAAGTAGAAGTAGAACATGACCATGATAGCCATAATCATAGTCACATCAAATAAAATAAAAGAAAGGTGTTTGGAATGAACTTAACTAATATGGTTGCAGTGGTTACAGGTAGCTCTAGAGGTATTGGGAAGGCCATTGCTTTAGAACTTGCTAAACAGGGTTCGGATGTGGCTATTGTGTATCGCGGACAAAAAGAAAAAGCAATTGAAGTAATGAATCAAATTGAATCGCTAGGTAGAAGAGCAATGATTTTTCAAGCCGATGTAACGAATCCTGATGACGTTGATAAACTTGTTGTTCAAGTTACAAATCAACTAGGGTCAATAGATATACTTGTTAATAATGTTGGTGAATTTCATCTAAAACCTATTTCTAAAATTGCTGTAAACGAGTGGGATGAAGTATTTAAAAGCAACTTACACAGTGTTTTTTATATGTGTAAAGCCGTTATACCTGGAATGCGCAAACGTGGGATGGGACGTATTGTAAATATAGGTTTGAGTCCAAACTATATCGTTCGTGGTGCACCAAACGTTGCTGCTTATTCCATTGCCAAAACAGGTGTTATCATTTTTTCTCGTTCTCTAGCTGTTGAAGAAGCCTCTTACGGAATTACAGTGAATTGTATTTCACCAGGTCTCATTGAAAATGGATATCAGTCACCTGAACAAGTGGAATGGATGCGTCAACGTGTTCCTATGAAGAGATTGGGAACACCAGAAGAGATCGCAGATGCAGTTAGCTTTTTAGTTTCCGAACGTGCTTCTTATATATCTGGAGCTAATTTGAGTGTTTCTGGTGCTTGGGACTGGGAGGATCGACCAACTGATCATGATCATATTGTCCATGAATTATTTGTAGAGGATGGTATAAAATGAAACCGGATAACGAAAATTTGAATTTGGGAGATTGGGCTCCACATGAGTTCGAAGAACAAGGACAAAAGCTGCTTCAATTAATTCGAGAATACTTTGAAAATATACGTGAAACTCCTGTTAGTACGGACATAACCCCAAAAGAATTGATAAATATGTTAGATGGGCCTATACCCAAGAAAGCTGAATCGTTTGATTTAACATTAGATGACACATGGGAAAAAATCATTCCTCATTTAACACATTGGAATCATCCATCATTTCATGCTTATTTTAGTATTACAGCAAGTTTCCCAGGTATATTGGCTGATCTTCTCATATCTTCATTAAATGTAAATGCTATGGTTTGGAAGGCTTCTCCAGCTGCATCTGCTCTCGAAAAAATAGTACTTAGATGGATTACAGAAATGGTAGGTTATGATCCTTCTTCAGATGGTGTTCTAATAAATAATGCTTCTTTAGCAACTTTTTACGCGCTTGTCGCAGCAAGAGATGCCTTAACTGATTTGGAGGTTCGCACCAAAGGCCTTACTGGAAGAGTACTGCCAACTTTAAGGATTTATACTTCCGATCAAGCACATAGTTCAGTGGATAAAGCTGCTATCGCTCTAGGAATAGGAACAGATCATGTAGTTCGACTTTCAACGGATGAAGATTATCAAATGATCCCTGAGGAATTAGAAAAAGCGATTCAATCAGATCTGCAAAAAGGATTTCGACCAATGGCAGTAGTTGCAACTGTTGGTACTACGGCTACTGGTGCTTCGGATCCAATCTCCTCAATTTCGCACATTTGTGAAGAACATGGGATTTGGTTACATATTGACGCGGCATTTGGGGGATTTTGGAATGTAGTTCCTGAAGTGAAGGATAAGTCTGAAAACCTACAACTTGGAGATTCGATAGTCGTTAATCCACACAAATGCCTCTATACACCACTTGAAGTTACAGCCTTATTTTGCCGTCGATCAGGGGCTCTTGCCAACAGTTTTCGTTTGGTTCCAGAATATTTACAAACGGAGAAAGAAGACGGCAGCATAGATTATATGGATTTCTCCTTGCAGCTTGGGCGTAGCTTTAGATCTTTAAAACTGTGGTGGGTAATTCGTAGTTATGGATTAGATGGTTTAGTTAACCGAATGAGGGAGAGCATCAGACTAGCTGGATGGTTGGAAAATGAAGTTAAGTTACACCCCGATTTTTTATGTGTGACTAGTTCACCTTTCCCACTTCTATGCATTCGTTATGTTCCCGAACATTTACAAAATGTTTGGACAGAGTTGAAGCTAGATGAAAATGAGGAATCCAAGAAATATTTAGATAAGTTAAATGCTCAAATCATGCAAAAACTAAATCAATCGGGACTCGTTTACCTATCACACGCGGTAATACGAGAAGGATATGTCATTAGAATTTCAATAGGTAATATAAAACAAAATTTAGATGATATAAAACGATTATGGGATACAATTCAAAAGATAGCTAAAGAGGTAAATCAGGATATCCCCTCTCCTATCATGTTAAAATAAACATAAACTATTGAATTGCAGGGTGTTTAAATGAATTTTGAACGTTTTTTTCCACCTCTTATACACAAGGCGCTCGAAGTTGGACCACCAGGCCAATGGGCGCCTAACCCTTTGAAACAAAATATTAATCTGCATGCTGGATATCCTCATCCAAACGCAATTCCGATTGAGGATCTAATAAATGCTGCATTAAATCTATCAAACAAAGAAAGAGATTTACCTTTTCAGTATGAAGGAAGTCCATCAAAAAAGAATTTGAAATTATTACTAAAGGAAAATAGTTGCATTCGTGGGATTCATTCAGATAATCAAAAAATGATCGTCACCGCTGGGAGTACCCAAGCACTAGATCTTACAGCTAGAGTATTGTTGCATGAAAGTGATTTAGTTGCATTGGAATCCCCTACTTATATGGAAGCGATTGAAATTTTTCGAAACTACACATCCAACTTTATAAGTTTCCCAATGGATCAAAAGGGTCTAGATGTTGATTTTCTAGCTGAGGACTTGGCGTATAGACGAAAAAAAAGAATTCAGCTTCCAAAACTGATTTATACGGTGCCAACCTTCCATAATCCAACTGGTATCTCAATGGAATTGAGCAGACGAACTCAGTTATTAAAACTTGCTGAAGAGTATGATTTTCTGATTGTAGAAGATGATGCTTATGGTCAACTTGCATTCAAAGGAGATTTGCCACCTATTAAATCCTTTGACAAATTAGATAGAGTTATTTATTTATCCTCCTTGTCTAAGGTAGTCGCACCAGGTTTACGAATTGGGTGGGCTGTAGCGCCAAAAAAAATGGTTGAAGCAATGTCTCATTTTAAGAAGGATGCAGATCATGCTTTTTCTTGGGCAGTCACCGCGTATTATTTAAATCATTACGATTTTTCTACACAGGTACAACAAGTCAGATCTGATTACAGCAAGCGACTTTTTTTAATAAAAGAAGCCCTTTCAAAATACATGCCTTCAACTGTCCATTGGACTGAACCTACCGGTGGATTTTTTATTTGGGTGCATCTTCCTAATATAGATACTGATAAATTACTGAAAAAAGCTCTAGCAATAGGGGTTAGTTTCATTCCTGGAAAGCATTTTTTTATCGATCCCTACGACGGATCAGAATTTTTGCGACTTTCTTTCAGTTATGCTGATGAAGAACAAATTACAAAGGGAATTATGTTAATTGCTAGTTTATTAGAAATATAAAATTGTTTTAATTTATTAGGATCGTTTTAATTTAGAAGAAATGGAGATGACATATGAAAAGCTGTGTAATCGTTGACGCTTATTCAAGTGGAAGCCAGCTTCCTTATCACTTTGATAAATACGGATACAAAGTGATTCATGTAAGAAGCACAATGGAAGAACTGGATGTCAATGCCTCTCATATACATAACTATCAGTTTGAAGAGAGTTTCATTTATGATGGAGATTTAGAAAAACTAATTCTAAAATTAAAACCCTATCATCCTGAGTTTGTACTGCCTGGAGCAGAAGAAGGAGTAGAACTCTCTGATTTGTTATCTTATCATTTAGATTTAATAAGAAATGTAGATGTACTAAGTAAATCTAGAAGAGATAAGTTTTTGATGACTAAGGCAGTAAAATCTCAAGGCATTAAAACTGTAGACCATTTTAAAACTAATCAATATAGTGAACTACTAAAATGGATAAGAAATCTAGACAAGTGGCCTATTGTAATAAAACCTATTAATAGTGCTAGTTCAGATGGCGTGAGGTTTTGCAACTCAGAAGAGGAAGTTTATTTAGCTTTTCATAATATATACAATAAAACGAATATATTAGGGTTTAAAAATGATGAAGTACTTGCTCAAACATACTTAGAAGGAACTCAATACATTATTAACGCTATTAGCCTTAATGGCCATCACTACATAAGTGATATTTGGCAAGAAAGTATGATTCTTATTGATGGGAAATATACGATTTATGATAAATCGGAACTTTTAGAATTAGAAGGAGCACTTCAAGATCAGCTCATTCCTTATGTGAAAGATGTGCTTACTGCATTGGGAATTGCACATGGACCCTCTCATACTGAAGTAATGTTAACTAAAGAAGGACCCGTATTAATAGAAACAGGTGCAAGAATCATGGGAATGGCATATAAAGAAGATATTATGATGAGTGCTTTGAATTATAGTCATGCTTCATTAACTGCTGATTGTTATGTTAAACCTGAAAAAATAAAAAGCCTTATGGATAAACCTTATAAACTAAATCATTTTTTAACGATAGTAAATTTAATTTCCAATGAAAATGGTACAATACATAGCTATTCTGGATTAAATGATATTAAAAACTTACCATCCTTTACAGATATCGAAATGAAAAAGAAGATAGGAGAGCATATTTCTATCACAAGGGAGGCCATTGATCATCCTGGATTTATTTATTTAACTAGTACTAATTCTAAACAAATTGAAGAAGATTACTATAAAATAAGAAATTTAGAATCTAATCATTCCGTATTTTTAATTACAAATTGATACATTAATAACATATAAAAAACATAATGAAAAAGCTCCCACGGAGCCTACTTATACTGAAAGGCGAATCAATTTCATAATGAGTCTAATTGTTAAAGATAAACGTTTTATTAAAATATTAGCGGCAAATATTTTTTCATCTATTGGTTCTGGTATCACTATGATTGCAATTCCCTGGATGATTGTGACTAGAGAAAATGGAGCAAGTACTTTGGGATATGTTATCCTGTTATTAACCATCATTTTATTCTTAATAGCTCCTTTTATTGGAAACCTAGTTGATCAACTTTCACGTAAAAAACTGTTATTATGTTCTGAAATGATTGGATTTATAATCATCAGTTTGTTTGTAATCGTAGGTTTTATAAATGGAAGTTACACTACTTGGCATTTGGTTATATTATTTTCCAGTGGTATGTTATATGATTCGGTATTTTACCCGACACTGTTTGCCATGAATCAAGAAATTTTTGACCGCAGTCAATATAAAGTCTTAAACGGAATGATGGAAATTCAAGGACAATTATCCGCAGTTGTTGCAGGAGGCATTGCCAGTATATTAATTGGGAAAATTGAACTTCATTGGATATTAATCATGGATGCAATCACTTATGCAGTTGCATTTTTAATTTTGTCAACGATACCGTATATTAAAACGAAATACCCCAGTCATGAAATGATAGACACTTCCTTTAGGAAGAAAATGCGTGAAGGATACGATTACTTAAAGGAGCGCCCATTCTTATTTTTATTATTATTTTCTGCATTTACCCCATATATTGTTATCATGATCACAAATTATGTTTTTCCAATTTATATAGAAGCAACACTGCAGGCGGATGGTTCAATATATGGTATTCATGAAATGTTATATGGAATTGGAGCACTTCTAGCTGGAATGATCATACCTGTACTTATTCAAAGATTTGGAAATATAAAAATTTTACTTGCTGGAATACTCATGTTTACATTATCTATGATACTTACAGCCATTTTCCCTGTCATTATATTGTTCCTCATACTATCTATAATATTTGGTTTAGGGCATGCAATAACAAGGATAACAAGAAACATCTTAATGATGGAAATCATTCCAAACGATAAAATGGGTCGTGTTGAAAGTTTATTTAGATCGATAGGTCTTGCAATACAAATTACCTTTTTAGGAATTTTTACTGTCATGATTCCTAAAATAGGAACAATTCCAGCCGTATCCATATTAAGTCTTATACTTATTGTCTCTGTTGTTACAGCGTTTATTGGGAAACAATACTTTAGTAGGGATCTGATGAAAAAGTATTCTACTAGAAAATAGAATGCAATTCTTCACATACTACCACTTCCTACTCTTTTATAAAATTAAATTTCTATACCAAATTTTTGCGCAACTCTTCCACTTATCATTCGTCTATATTAATAGAATCTAGCAGAAAGAGGAATGATAGATGACTTATATGAAAAAATGTTTACCTTTATTACTTTTGATCGTTTTAATTTTACAGGTTTTCCCCTTATCCACCATCACTGCACAAGATTTAACTACGAAATACCGAGTCTATCAAAACGACAACCAACTTAAAGAGTTTTCTAGTCTGGTTCAAGCCAAAAATTATGCCAACAGTTTTTTAAACAGTTATGTTGAGGACATTACTACACGTGAATGGGTTTATAGCAATTTCCCACAATATGAAGTAATCGTTAAAGGAGAGCCTCTTCAAAAGAGGTATAGTACCTATGAAGAAGCATTGTCAGAAGCTCAAAAACATAAACAAGCTTTAATTAAGAACCTTCATGAACCAGGAATTGTATGGGATAACTTTGCAAATTACATACTTATTCAAGGGGATAATAAAACATTACCTGAATGGACCTTCGAAACGCTAGAGGATGCGAAAAAAGAAACCTATAAATGGGGAAATGTTCATATTATAGATCTCACTTCTAACGAATGGATTTGGGATGATCTCACAGCGGAGCAAAAAGAAACTTTACGTGCTCAAAGCTCTATTTATGAGATTAGCGCACCCTCTCTAGAGTCCTCAATTAAGGTGTCATATCTTGAAGATGCTATTAACGAAGCGATAAAGATAAAAGATTCCATCATTATGAACACAAAAACGAATAAAGAAGTATATTCTAATGAGAAAAACTTTGTTGTTAAACAAAGCGGTAGGGAGATTAATTCCTTCTATCATTTAGATCAAGCGATTGCTTATGCAAAATATTTTGTACGTACTTCTATAGAGCATCAGGGTAATGAGCTTTGGTTTAATGAACCTAACTATGAGGTTCTTCAACAAGATAATAACTTAAACAAATTTAATACTATTCAAGAAGCTGTACAATTTGCTTTAACAGAGGAACAAACCAAAATTATAGATCGTAGAGAAAAGGTACTATGGGACAACAGCTCACGTCTTAAAGTCTGGGGTTGGAATGGAACATCTAATCAGTCTACTATCTTAGATCACGTTAATCAAGCCGTCGGATTGGATATTGATTCTCCAACATGGTTTAAATTAAAAAATGCGAATGGTGAATTTGAAGATACTTCGGATGAAGAAACCGTAAAAATGTTGCACAAAAAGGGAATTGAAGTACATCCGCTTGTTCACAATCAATTTGATGGTCAATTGACATCATCATTTTTAGCAGATGAGACTGCTCAAAATCATTTTATTAATGAACTTATAACTAAGAGTGTGAAAATTGGTGTAGATGGACTTAATATTGATTTTGAATCCCTATATGGTACGGATCGTGCAGCCTATACTTCCTTTATCCAAAAACTAACCGAAGCAGCACATAAGAAAAACCTGACTATATCTATTGATTTACCTCGAGGCAGTTTAGCATGGAACCATAAAACTGCCTACGACCACGAGGCATTATCAAAAATCGTAGATTACATTGTAATTATGGCTTACGATCAACATTGGTCTGGAAGTGATGTGGCAGGTTCTGTTTCGGGTCTTCAATGGGCAAAGGAAGGAATTGAGGAATTTTTATCCTATGGAATGTCCAGAGAGCAATTAATTTTAGGCATACCATTTTATATCCGTGAGTGGAAATTTGACAGCAGTGGTACTCTTGTAGGAAATCGAGCCATCTATTCATTTGGTGTAGAAGATCTATTAAAAGAAAACGAATATACTTCAACATGGGATGAGAGATTTAATCAGTATAAAATTGAGTACAAAAAAGATGGTTTTACTTATGTTTTCTGGTTAGAGGATGACCAAACAGTAAAAGCAAGATTAGAATTAGCTAAAGAATATTCTTTAGGTGGAGTCGCTGCTTGGAGATTAGGCCAAGAACCAGCTAGTTTCTGGAACACGATTGTACAGACGAAATGACCATCTAAACACCCCATAAAACGAACTTGATTAAATCAAGTTCGTTTTTTAACTAAATAGCAGGATATATTTATCAAAGATTTAATAAAGTGAAAATATTCACAAATATTTATAGTTATTAATGCTTATTTACAATATTTAATATATATGTATACTAGATAATGATGGCTTATTTGGTTTTTTTAATTCAATTAAAAGAGTCAGAAAATTGAAAAATGTATATTCTTACAAGGGGGTGATATCAAAACTAAAGGGTAATGTTTATTCTATTTCCAAGTGAAAGGGGTGATTTAGTAGGTTTAATAGTTTAGTAATGATATCTACAAAAAAATCTTAAATCATTCTTAGAAAGGTGGAAACTATGAAAAAGAACAGATTAGTTTCATTGATATTATCTATAGCTCTTACACTTGGCGTATTTCTTTTACCAATTTCCAGCAATGTTAATGCAGAATCTATTAAGGAGGACAAATCAAAACAACTCCAAAAACTCAATAAGATGCTTGAAAAATCAGATAAATCGAATAAAAAGTTTAAGGTCTCTTGGGACGAGAAAAAAGGAATTCCTCGATTTATTTCTGGAGAGTTGTCTGATCAAAACATTGATGTTTTAGATTTTCTTGATGAAAATAAAGATGTTTTTCAACTGGATGCCGGTGAATTTGAAGTAAAATCTGTTGAGACTGATAAGCTGGGCATGACTCATTATCGTACAAAACAATCGGTAGATGGTATTCCAGTTTATGGTGCTGAATTAATCATTCACACAGATAAAAATGGAATTATTACAGCGATTAATGGACAAGCAGAACCGAAACTAGAGAAGAAAAAATGGAATAAATCAGTAAAACTTTCTAAAAAAGATGCTATTAATGTAGCAAAGAAAAATTTAAGCTTTACACCTGATGAGAATACTTTCACAGTAGAGCCAACTTCAGAACTATACTTATATGAACATGAAAACAAATGGCAACCTGTATATGTGGTAGAGTTACAATTTATGGAGCCTTATCTTGGTAGAGAATTTTTCTATATTGATGCTAAAAAAGGTAAAGTATTAAAATCCGTAAATAGAATTGTTGATGCGGCAGAAACAGGTACTGGAACTGGTGTACATGGTGACACAAAAACACTTAATACTTACTTATCTCAAGGTTTATATTATTTGCACGATACTACAAAACCGATGAATGGTGTGATTAGAACTTATGATGCACAAAACACAGAAACTCCTCTAGATAATTTCAACCCAAGTCCTGGTGTTTATGTGACAGACGATAATAATAATTTTAGTTCGTCAGTTCAACGTGCAGCTGTTGATGCACACTTTTATGCTGGGATCGTGTATGATTACTACTTAAATAAGCATAGTCGAAACAGTTATGATAACAATGGTGCTGATATTATTTCAAGTGTACATTTAGGACAAAACGTTGAAAACGCTTTCTGGACAGGCTCACAAATGGTTTACGGTGATGGAAATGGGAGTACTACCACCTCTCTATCAGCTTCTTTAGATGTTGTAGCACACGAATTAACACATGCTGTTACTGACTCTTCAGCAAATTTAGAATATGAATTTCAATCTGGTGCTTTAAATGAATCTTTCTCTGATGTATTTGGCATCTTAGCTGAGGTAGAGTATGAAGGTTCAACAGAATGGTTAATTGGAGAAGATATTTTCATTGCTCGTAATGATGCAATCAGAAGTATGGAAGATCCAACAATTTTTGGATATCCTGATCATATGGATGACTTTAGAGTACTGCCTAATACAAGGGAAGGTGATTGGGGAGGCGTACACATTAATAGCTCAATCACGAACAAAGCATTTTATAATGTTGCTACAAACATAGGCTTTGATAAGTCAGGGGAAATATATTACAGAGCATTAACTTCATATTTAACACAGTTTTCACAATTTGAAGATGCACGTAATGCACTGTTGCAATCAGCTACTGATATATTCGGAGAAAATAGTGTAGAATATAATGCGGTCGCAGATGGTTTGGCTGCTGTAGGTATTGGTGATTCTACTACAATCCCTACTGATGACACCTTTGAACCTAACAATACATTAAATGATGCGTATTCAATTTCAAGTGGTGTGTCATATACTTCATATATTTCTACTTCAAGTGATGTAGACTTCTACACCTTTACAACTGGAGGATCTGGAGATATCTCCATAGACTTAACAAGTTTACCTTTAGATTATGACCTTTATTTATTCAATAGCAGCGGAGTTGAATTGGATAAATCCATAAATGGGAGCACATCAAGTGAATCTATCCTATATACAGCATCAGGTGCAGATACATTCTATCTTCAAGTTGTTGGCTACAACGGTGCTAATAGTACCAACTCTTATATCTTAAGCGCTACTTTTCCAGAGGAACAACTAGGTGAGTGGTTCTATGAGAATGTAAGTTATGATACACCTCATCCTTATCCAAATAATCATACGGAAACTTACACTTATTCAAAACCTGGAGCACAGCAAGTTGCTATTCATTTTTCAACTTTTGCAACTGAAGCAAGTTATGATTTTGTTCATATTAAAGATAAAAATGGAAGTACGGTAGCAAGTTATGATGGATCTCAAAGTGCGTTCTGGGTTACTGTAGATGGAGATGAAATCAGCGCTACTTTAGAAACAGACTTTAGTGTTACTGAATATGGATTCACAATTGATCAAGTTGCCTATTTCAGTGATGGAGCTTTAGCAGCAGGTCTTTTGAATAATATTCAAACATTTGATCATTTAATCCAAGATTCAAACAAAGCAACTGCGGAAGATTATATCGTTCCTGATAAAGGACCAGAAAAAATGGATTAAAAATAATGTAATTCACTAAGTATAACAATTCCCTCGTTATATTTAGAATTAGGAAATAAACCCTGTGCTAGTTGTTATACGCACAGGGTTTCCTTTATAACTTAAGATTTATAAATTTCTTTAGAGTCTCAGAAAGAAGCTTTTATTATTTTGCTTGAATGAACATTAAATAACTAACAACAAAATAACTTATCACTACCAAGATACTCGGTAGAACATACGTAAAATTATTTTTTGATTGTTTCCTAATCAATCCATACGTACATATTACTGCAAGTACGAATGTACCAGTAACAGTATATAAGTGATTTGGGCTAGAATGGTATAATAAGCTGCCTTTTCTATACAACACATCTGTAAATATTAAAATTAAAATATTAAAGGTGTTACTTCCTAGAATCGATCCAATAGCTAAATTATAATTTAAAAGTCGTATTGCAACAATAATACAAACCGCTTCAGGCAAACTTGTACTTGCTGCAACTAAAAATGTCCCAATAAATGAAGCATCAATTCCAGTCAACGTTGCGATTTTATCGGCTGAGATAGTTAATATTGAACCAAATACTAAAATGAATATAGCCGCAAAAATAAAGGATATAATCGCTCTTTTTAAAGTGAATTTTTCATACTTTTTAGAATCTTTTATAGGTTGTGTTGTAGGAATATTTTCAACTTTAGAAATAAACCACATCCCTAAACCATACACAAGCACTAACACAATTGAATCTAATCCAATACCAAAAATGTGGTACGATATTTTAAAATATATAGAAACTGAAATAAAGATTAAAAGTAACATAACGAGGATGTTCGTCATCATATTTTGTTTGTTTGAATAGTTAAATATTCGGGTCTTTCTAAATATGATATCTACAACTGCTAAAATCATAAAGTTGAACAAATTGCTGCCTAACACATTTCCAGTCGCAATATCTGGATTATTAATCACAATGGAAGTCACACTTGTAGTGATTTCTGGTAATGATGTAGCCCCACCAAGCATAAGCCCTAATAACACTCCATTAACGGACGATTTTTCTTTAATCACATCCACATATTTAGAGAGCTTTATTGCCAAAAAAATAGTACAACTTGCTGCAATAAAAAAGAGGAAATAAACCATACCATCATCCTTAGTTTTTGTGAATTTATAATTATATGTAGCTTTTATTTCATGTATATTATTTCCAAACCGAAAAAACATATGCCAATTTTATCACAGATCTTAGTTTTATTATAATTTTAAAAACATTCTGTCCATCATAAATAAATAGAACTGGCAAGAAAAAGAGAGACCTATAATAGATCTCTCTCTAAATTCAAACATTATATATATAATAACCTTATCATTGTTCCAATGTGTTCAATAAGTTATATAACAATACAGCAGCCTCTGCTCTAGTTGCAAAGTCTCTAGGAGCAAAACTATTATCTGCTTTTCCGTTTAAGATTCCTAGACTAACAGCAGTTGAAACTGCATCTAAAGCGTACTCATGAATTTCCGAAGTATCATTGAATAATAATTCTTCTTTAATATCAACAAGTGCAGGGTTTTTATAATTTATTGCACGAATGATCATTGTAGCCATTTGTTCACGTGAAATTTTTTCATTTGGTTCAAATATTCCTTCTGAAATCCCTTGAACAATACCCGATCTTTGCGCAGCTTCTATTTCAAGAACGCTCCAAGTTAAACTTTCAGGAACATCAATAAAAGCACCTTTAAATTCCTCTAGTGGTATATTCAATGCACGTACTACAAGTAATGCAAATTGAGCTCTTGTTAGTTCATCTGAAGGTGCAAATGTATCATCCGAAGTGCCTTTAATAATACCTCTAGAAGCTAACACCTCAATCGCGTCTTTAGCCCAATTTAAATTCTGTATATCGGAAAATGTCTTATCATTAGAAATTGCAGTGTACTTTGAAAAATGTGTAGTTTTAATAATTAATACACCATTTTTCACTTTACCACCTACATATTCCCATTCATTCTCTTTCTCATTTAACACATAACCCGCTACTTTTCTTGTATCCTTTGCTAAAATTTGATTTATATTTATTGCAATTTCAATAGGTTCATTAAAGGATGAAATTTCAGTTGAATTAGAATTTTTCTTAGTTGTAATTTTTAAGTCTACAATATCTGAAACGATAGTCTGTCCTGTATTAGCTTTCGTTAATTTTTTTGGATCTACTTTATCCATAGAAAATGTAATATCATTACCAGATAGCCCAATAATCCCTTTTAGTGTTTCAGGTGAAATATTTATTTTAATATTTTCTTTCTCAATAACTAATGATTTATTTGCATCTTGTATTTTATTTAATATATCCTTATTAATTTCAACTAAAACCTTGTCGCCTGTGTTATCATTTAAATTAATTTCTACATTTTGTTTAAGATTACTATTCAATTGATCCTTAATATCAGCTTCTTTAACGAGTAAAATCTCATCTTCTACTTCTTCTGTAGGAGGTGTATTACTACTGCTGCCACTACTAGGATTATCATTTCCTCCTGAAGAATTGTCTGATTGTTTTAATTCAACGTCAAACGTAGTGTTCTCTGTTATACCTACAGAAGTTGCTGAGATATCATACTCCCCTATGCTTGCATCTAAACCCAGCTTATAATTTAATGAATATTTACCTTGCCCATTTGTAGTCTCTTGACCTGCAAATAATTCTTGTCCGTTCCTTTCAATTGTAATCAGAACGTCAATAGAACTCGCGGACTTACCATCTTTCTTTACCTTACCAGAGATTGAAACTTCATCACCTGGATTATATTTAGATTTCTTTGCTGAAACGGTCAGTTCTTTTTCCGTTGGTGTAGGTTGTTCATCCAGTTCCTCTACTTCAAAAGTAGATCTGACTAACTGTGACTCATGTGTTGCTAATACCTCATATTCTCCTTCTATAGCTTCTTCAGAAAGATCAAATGTAATTGCATAGAAACCTTCTTCATTAGTGATAACATCGTCACTAAAAATTTGCTGATCATTTGTTTCAACCGTAATAAAAACTACAGCATCGCTTACGGGCTCATCGTTTATTGTTAGGAGTTTACCTAAAATAACTACTGTATCTCCCTGATAATACTTATTTGGATCTGCTGTAACTGTTAATTCTATTTGTATTGGTTCTTCTGGTTCTTCTGGTTCTTCTGGTTCTTCTGGTTCTTCTGGATTATTTTGTATAACTTCAAAAGTTAGTTCACTAGATTGTTGTAGAGATGTTACAGTTACAATATATTCACCTGGATTAGCATCTTCTGGAATTCTATAAGTAAATTCATAATTCCCATTAGCATCTGTTTTAGTTTGACCTGTGAATATTCCATTCATGCCTTCATTAATCGTGAGTAATACATCGATCTCACTCATCAGTTGTTGATTCACCAAAATATTTCCCGTTATGACTACAGTGTCTTCTGGAATATAAGATTGTTGATCCGTTGAAATGTTTACATCTGCATTGATCGAAGCTTCTTCCATTCCGTCAGATGGTGTTTCACTTTGTCCTTCTTCAACCTGCTTTTCATCAACTGATTTATCAACAGACGTTGTATCCTGTGCTAAACTTAACATCATATTTCCAAAAATTAGAGACAATAATAGGATGATTATAAAAACCTTCTTCAAATATTTCACGCCCCTCTTATTCCATTTACCGTATTATTTCTTCTATTGTAATAAGAAAATAATAAAAAGGTTCATTATGGTTATATCAAACTTTCAGTAAGCATCTATTTCCTCACCGAAAGTTTGATTTCAATCTACTATTCTATAGTAAACACGGTTTCTTTATTAGCTTCCGATAGAGCAGAAGGAGTATCCCACTGATCCCAAACAAATACATCAACAGTATACGATCCTTCATCAAAATCATTTAACTGTACTCCTGCACCATTTGTAGCACCATCGGCAATTTCAAATAAAGTAAAGAACCCTAAATAAACTACTGATTCCTCTTCATCTTTGACTTGAATTATAATTAAAGGATCTTCAGCAGTATCTGGTCCTAAGTTTTTAATGCTAGCTTGTATTTTAACATTCTCACCTTGGGTGAAATTAGTCTTTGCTTCTCCATTCCCATCTAATGTATCTACAGATTGAATCATTAATGGGTAGTTATATACTGTAAATACCGCTTCAGTTCCATACACATTATCCTCTCCATCAATCGAACCTGATGCTACCACTGTATAAGTTCCGTTCAATGTAAATTCATCTGGTTCAAATGTGGTTTCGTACGTATCCCCTACACTTGATGGAAGGTCCATTTCTTCACCTTCTGGATCTACTATTTTAACATCCCATAGAATAGACTCGCTTGCAGTGGCATTAATAGTAGCAGGTCTGTCCATGCTTACATATTGTTGAGGATCAACGGTTAATTCCTCAATTTGTGCTCCTGGAGGTTCTTCTCCTTTATAAATGGATACAACTTCTGTAGTTACTGTACCAGCATAATCTACCGCTTCCAAAATAAATGAGTTATTGCCCATTTCTAAAGGAAGTGTTAATTCTAATTCCTCAGATAAAGATCTCATTTCATAAGGTTCTATGAATGGATGATAGAACTCTTCACTGCCATCCACTAAGAATCGTAATTCATCAAAATTATCTGCTACATTTACAGTTATTGTTGGATCTTCTTCATCTGCTGCTACATATCCATTCTCAGGAAGTCCAAAAACATCAATCGTTGGAGCTGTTGAATCAACAAAGATCATTCGATTAAATCCAATTTCATTCCCAACTACATCTGATCCTGATATATAAAATTCATGTACTCCATCTTCTGAAAATGAGATTGTTGTATTAAAATCATAACTATTTTCTACTTCATTCCACTGTAAATCTACGGTTATCGGAGAATCAAGCACCGTATCTCCTGTTAGTGTTAAGCTTTCAATTTCAGAAATATCTGTAATATATCCTGATAACTCGACAGCTAACGTATCAAATATTCCTAATGCTTCCGGAGAAGTTGCAAAAATATTCGGAACCCCTTCATCTTCTTCTCCTAAAGTAGATTCCATTACTGCGTTTCCTGCATAATCTACCGCGATTACATCAATCATTGCTCCTTCAGCAGGTCTAGTTGCAAATTCATATGTTGTAGAGTCTTCTTCATACGGTACAGAATCTACTTGCTCTCCTTCTATTAAAATTACATAATAATTAATACCTATTCCACTATCTTCTGCATCAATAGTTAGATCAATATTCTCAGAATCATAATTCAAATCATTAATTTCAGGTGCTGTTGTATCCACTGTTACAGGAATTTGTAATATCTGTGGATCTTTCCCCTCGTAATCAATTTGAGTCTTAACTTGATAATAATATAAACCATCTTCTACTAATTTATTTTTAACAAAACCGTCCCATTCTGTTGTAGATGAAAACGAATAATAATCAGCTCTTCCGCCATTATAGTAATCTTTTCTAACATTATAATCTGTTCTTATTTTTCTTAATGGTTTTAAATCCTCATCAAGAATACTGTATTCAACTATAGTAGAGTTTCTTAAAAAAGATAATATAGGTGTAACCGTATCATCGATGCCATCTTCATTTGGAGAAAAAGCAACCTTTACTAGCAAATACGAATCTGTAGCACTATCATATCCAAGGAAATCCTCAGAACCTACTAAACCAGTAAATCCATAGAAAGAATTGTCTTCATATCTGAGCGCATCAATAATTGGTGGATCGTTCCAATCCCCATGAAAACCAACGTATGGTACTGTAAGAACTGGATAAGACATATCGTCGTCTTCTAAATTCGTAATATCTGTTAACGTTACAAAACCTTCTACAAAATAACCGTTTTCCATTAATGCATTTAATTCAATTTCTACACCCGAAATATCGAAATTAATATGAATATCTTCACTACCACCAGCTGGTATAGTAACTTCAGGTGTATCAATTTCGATCGTAACACCTTCTATTTCTTGAGTAGACAATAGATTATAACCATCTTCTACTAAATCCGTTAAAGCATTGGCGCTAACTTGATAGGTTACATCCTCATCGCTATAGTTAGTTGCATTTAACGTAAATGAAAACTCATTATCAACCTCTCTTAGAGCAACTTTTGCTTCTCCTGTTATTTTCTCTGTTACAACAACTGGTGTATTCACTGCAGAAAGAAGTTGCATTAAACCTGCACCTTGACGACGTGGAGTATATAACATACCTTCCGGGTCTGTAATAGGTACGGATGTATTCATTAATAGATTTTTAGCCATATTTACTTTGTCTGCTTTTTCTAAATCAGGGAATTCTTCTTCAACACGTTGTAATACAAGTGCAGATCCCCCTGCAACATGTGGTGCAGCCATGGAAGTACCACTCATTAAACCATATTGATCATCGTTTAATGTAGATAAAATTTGTGCCCCTGGAGCCGTGATTTCAGGTTTAAAGTCTAAGTTTGATGTGACACCCCAAGACGTTGAATCTGCCAACTGACCAGCTCTATTATTTGGTACACTCAACGTTTCCCCTGTAAAGGTAACCTTCATCGTACCTCCAGCATCTATCACTTTTTCTTCTAGCATATTTCCATCTGATATACTTAAAGTAACCATTGGGATCGTTGGACTATCTAGTGCCATACTAACGTAGTCACCATGTGACTCTCTACCGCGAACAATAACCCCCGCAGCTCCTGCTTCTTCAGCTTGTCCTTCAATCTGAGCGTAGAAAAAACCACCCGTACGAACTACAAACACAATTTTTCCTGCAACATCTTTGCCTTCATATTTATCCAGTTGTCCATCTTCTACATAAACAACATCCATTTCATTGTTACCAAACACATCCAGTGCCTGCGGAGTGCTGCTTTGTTTTTTATATGCAATTGGTAGTGTTTCATCTCCTACCGTTATTGACATTTGATCTAATTGAATTTCAGAATTTTCTATCGATGCAACCTGTAAAGATTCATAAGATAAACCTGGCGCTCCTACTACACCAATATCAGGGTTTGAAGCAAAAGGATTAAAATCTTTAGCGAAGTATCCAGAGTTTCCAGCTGATATAGCCATCATCACTCCATTATCTACAGCTCGTTTAATAGCTTGTTGTTCTGGATCATCAGCATCAACAAACGCTGCTGTAGAACCTAAACTCATATTAATAACATCAGTACCTAATGCAATCGCATCATCAATGGCTTTAATATAAATATCACCATAAGTAAATTGCATTTCAGGATCATTTCCAAAAACCTTTAAAGCTAACAATTGAGCCTCTGGGGCAACCCCTTTAATCCCATTGTTTTCTTCGTCACCATTTGCTGCTGCAATTCCTGCAACGTGCATACCATGCATAGATGCCCCGGCACCTAAATCTACAATCTCATTGTTTTTATCAGCGTAGTTATAACCATATGGAACCTTAACTGTAAAATATTCTCCTGGCAGCTGTTTATCTGAAGCTAGCAACTCTACTTCATCGGAAGTTAATTCTACTAAACTATCATCTGTTATAATCATATCTTTATGTGAAGGGTCTATACCTGAATCAATAATACCGATGACCATCCCTTCACCCTTGTATCCATATTCGGATTCCCATGTATTTTTCGCCTGGACTAAATCCTTGCTGGATATCATTTGCGGTTTCTGAGTTGGACGTTCGTATTTATTAACAATATATACTGAAGAAACTCCAGAAAGCGATTCTATTCGAGAAATATCTCCATACTTTATCATTCCGCTTATCCCATTTGCTACAATTGCAAATTGATTTTCAACATCTAGCTCAATACCTTGCGAACCAATTTGAGATAATAGATCTGTTTGCTCCACTTCAATCTCTTGTTGAAGTTCTTCTTTTTTAAATGAGGGAAGCTCTTTATATTTCAAGCCTTTACTTTGTGCAAAATGTATTGCTGGATCCCCTTCTAATTCAATAATTACTCGAATTTCATCTTCATCATTGTATTGATCTGTTGGAAGTAGGATGTCGCTTTTATCTCCATTAAAGTCTGAGATTATATCATTTAAATTCATAACCTCATTATTCTGTGCTTGCACTGATCCTAAACCAAAACTAGTAACTGCAAATAATACAAGTAACATTAAAATAAAGTGCTTTTTGAACTGCTTATAATTTCTTTGAATCATACTAAAATAACTCCTCTCATTTGACTAATTTTTAAGTAAAAAAACAACTCGTCCTCCTTATCCCCTTTTTAAAATAACAGAACTCAAGTACATTCTATTTAATATTTTTTAAGAAATCAATATATTAGCAAAAGAGGTTAAAAATAGTTATTTTACAACAAAATACAATTATTTTTTTAACATTTTTTCGGCGTGATATGACACATTTTTTTAAAAATACATGTGTTTAAAATTTCAATTAAATGATTTTTTTGGAAGGAATTATGTTAAAAAAAACGAATATATTGAATAAATGAGTAGACAATTCATTAAATGACATTTAATTATGAATTTGAGGAGAGGGAGTTCGGATGTTTAAAAATAAGAATTCATTACAATATGAAAAACGAACTTTTTTTATGTGGGTTGATTCATTTATCCCTTACTTATATACTGTTGGTATTATTCTTGTTGGAGGATGGATGCTTATATCTATTGGATTGCTGGGCTATAAAACTTATAAAGTAGATCCATTGTCGTTTTTCTTACTATCAGAGAAACCCATTGTAGAGGAAATTTTAGAAAATATAGATGGGAATACATTAAAAATAGATTCGGAAATGCAAATACAAGTCAACCTCGCAAACCCAAGTAAAGAGACTGAGTGGCAATCATTTTTGAAATCAATCATACAATCTGATTTAAATAGAATCATTTTTAGAGGTATTTCTTTATTAGTCATTTGGATGATTATCTTTCTAATCATTCCAGTCGGATTTAGAAGATTAAGACGAATTAAATTATTTCGTATGGAAATTGAAGTAGAAAACGTGGAAAAAGCAGCCATCCAAACCATTGAAATCACAGGTGGTAAAGCTAAATTAATGGCATACTTATCTAGTAATGATGCTGAGGCTACAACATTGCAATTTTTAAATGATGAATCGTCCGTCCCTTCTATGGATTTTCGAGAAGTATTGGAGCATTTTTTAAATGAAATAAAGGAAGGATATCAGAAGGAATTTGATGCTCATTTTGTGTATGAAATCCATTTGAGTAGTTTCCCAAAAATGTTTGATGAATTAATACATGAATCGAAAGAAACTGAAAAAGTAATGATTAGAAACAAAATTAACAATGATAATTTATTTAAAAAAAACTATTTAGTTATGTACTATTCTTATAATCATCAGGAGATGGTTACAGTTTTAAGTAGTTATACATATGAATTTGATGTATTGGATAAACATCTAGTTGAACTTTTACATCATAATATTAGTAAAAACATTGAGAATATTGAATACATGGTTGCTTTAACGACTCCACCAGAAAACGCTAGTAATTCCACTTGACTCTACAACTAGTTTTTTTATATCATTAAATAAAGGGGTGATTACGATGTCAAGAACTCCAATTGAACCGACAGATATTAAAAATCGTGCGAAAAGAAAGCTATCGAATAGAAATCATAAAACAAATCATTCAGAATACATAGCTACAGGGCAAATCGTAAAAACAGTTCATGTGAATAAAGATGAGCCACTTGTTAAAAAGATCATGGGATTTAAATAAACTCATTCATATTTTGAGTTTATTTTTTTTTGTACTGTAAATTTCTAGCGTGTTTTCTTGCAGCTTCCTTCAAGACCGGATTAGAACCTACTAACTCCGAAGGATCTTTTATATCTAATTCTTTTAAATTAAGATCACTTATTTTTTTAAACTTCTCTCCTTTTAAAAGCCTTTTATAAATTTCAGCCATTGCCAATGATATCACCTCGTTTATAGAGCATTATTTACTACAATTTATTCTAAGAAACGTTTTGATGTGAGCCTATTCACTATTTGGATATTCTGCCCAATTATGAGTAAAATAGTTAACTATTTCTTTACCCATTTTAAAAAAAGAAAAAGATGCCATATAAAGGCATCCTTTATTGTGATATTAACTTATATAAACAAACATACTTTAATTAAGGTTATTCTTCTACAATATTCATTTCAATATCACCTTAATCAAGATTTGATATGGGTTTTCCTTGTTGAGCAATGGTATCCCAGCTTTGACTCCCGTCTACACTTTTATACATATCAACATTATAAGTAGCTATGATCATTTCCAGTGTATTTTCTGGGTTTAGTGTTATATACTGTATTGCGTCTTTGGGCATATCAGGAATATTCACTGCAGTTATTTTACCTGTATTAAGATCCATATACTGAAGTCCAGCTTGTCCATTATATGTTCCTACCCATAATTGGTCATCAAAATCAAAGTATGCAGCTGTAATTTGATATCCATCAAACCATTTTTCAAAAGAGTCACCATAATTTTTTGATAAATATAATCCATCTTCAGTAGTTATCGCTATTATTGAATCTTCATCTGGATGAACAGTTACTGCACCTGGTACTAACTGCGAAGGGAAACCTTCTAATAGACTTTTTATCCACGTTTGAGTTTCATTTTGTGTATAATATAATCCTTGATCTTCCATAATACTATTTTGTGCAAAATTCATAACGTAGAGTGTATGCGTGTTATAAGATACACCCGTCACATGAAAATCCACTTCTCCATATAAAGTTAACTGTTCTAAATTCTTTCCTTCATCTGAACTTTTTACAATTCCCAATGGATTTTTTAATTCAGACCCCAATGCAGGATGTCCACTAGAAAAAAAACTATCTTTTGCCATTGCAAATCCCATATAATCATGGCCTTCTCCTTCTCCTTCACGCCAAATTCCATCTTCATAAACTTTTAACCCTGTATGTGATGAGAGAAGTAATCGATTTCCTTCAGAATTAAAACCCATACCGTGAACATGTCCGAATTCAATCATATCCATTTCAGTTAAATCTGGGGTGGATCTTTCGGGATCATCTTGTTCACCTTCAGATGTAACCCCACTATCATTAGATTTATTATCATTTGCTTCATTTTGATTCTTTTCTTCATTTTGCTTTCCAGAATTAGATTCAGATTCTTGTACATGATCTGTGTTCGCACAACCTGTTAAAATAAAAATAAACATTCCTATTACGATTAAAATTTTTTTCATAACATCATCTCCTACCATTAATAATCATGTAATTATCACTTTAGTCATATTTGATATCCATCAATCAAATTTTTTAAAAAAGTAACCATAAGCTTATGATATCTTCACAAGTATCGTTATTGTTGAATCCTCACATAGAGACATAGTTATTTTAGCAGGAAATTGTGCAGAAACTGAGTAGAAATTAAAAATTTCATTCCCATTTATATCCTATCCCGAAATCACTTTCAAAATCTTTCCGTGTTGATCAACTCCCGAACGTTTTTTATCAAATATTACTTATCCTCATCAAGTTTACCAAACTAATGTGAAGAATATGTGCATAAAGCATTAAAATACAAAAAAGAGAGACCTTAAATAGTCCCTCTCTTATTAAAAAGTTAACAATAATTTTGTTAACTGACTTATTTATTTTTGACTATTATTTTTCAGTAACACTTTTAATCCACTGTCCATATCAGATGCAAGAATGTAATTTTGATCAACAAACACTCCCCACACATAAGCAGATTCCGGTGTATAACGAGCAATTTCTGTCGGATTACTAACATCTGTAATATCTACCATTATTACTCCCCCTGCATAATAGGAAAGATAAAGTGTGTTTCCTCTCACCTTAGGATCATGTACTGTTTTAGCGAAAGTAACGTTATTTTCATCAGGAATATCATAGGTTAACTCTGTTTTGAATTCGCTTAGTAATGTTGGATTTGATTTATCCTTTATATCAAAAATACGAGTGTATCCATATGCTTCTTCATATCCATCTCGAACCGGAGCATAGACTTCACGAGTTTCTATCAAAACCGTGCCTCCTTTAGCTAGTGTAGAAGAGTGAGCAGAACCTTGCTGATCGGAAGCAAACTCAGTACGTCCTAAGTATGTAGGATTATCAGGATCTTGTATATCAAATATAAGGGTTCCTAAATCCCACATAGAAATGTATGCATATTTTCCAGTAATATCAGCCATTGTGCTGTGATTAAACACACGCCTTACTTTCCCATCTGGAGAATCCCAATAATACCCATCAAATGATTCATCTACTTCAGGAAGTGTCCTAGGATCAAACTGCCATAGTGTCTCCGGATTAGTTGGATCACTAACATCTACAATTTGAAAGTCGTGTTGTTCACCATGTGTATAATAATCAGTATATGGACTTGCCGCTAGCACAATAGCCCTATTTCCTTGCATCGTCAAATATAGTTCATGGGTTCCTCTAGTGTTTTTTGCTACTTCCCAAAAACCTAGCTTTTGAGGATCAACAGGATTCGTCACATCATATAATAAAAATCCACCTTTTGAATCAGGATGTGAACGATCTAACTGTTGAACTGAAACAACAGCAAGGTCTCCGTTGAAGTGAGGAGTGTTTACTGATTTCACAATCACTTTTTCTTGCCAAGTTAAAGGAAATTCATTGTTTGCAAATACAGATACTTCTACAGGATTAGCAGGGTCTTTTAGATCAAAAACTCTCACTCCGCCATTCCCTCCATTTTGAGTATGTGTTCCAACGTATGCATATCCTTTGTGAGCATACACATCTGCATATGAGTTTTCTAACCCATCATCTCTAACAATTCCCATTTCAGGTGTAGCTACTTCATTTAAAAATTCCAAGTTTTTGCTACCTTCTAATAGAGGTACGGTAATATCATCAAAATTCGTTCTCTTCCCTTTCTCGAGATTGATATCACCTAATTCATCATGTCCTAACACTTGCGCAGGAATAACCAAAGAGAATACAAGTACACTAACCAAAACAGCCTTAATCCATTTCTTTCTTCCCAATGAAAATACCTCCAATAAATTGAATATTTTGTAACAAATATATTATACCACTATATTATGTTTCAATTTACATTTATTACAAAAAAATTAAACAGAATTACTTTTTTAATAGATATAAGTTTAGAAAAACTAGAACATTTAATACATAGAAATCTACTAATTTTTAATATGATTTTCTTTTTTATTAAATAAAAGAGTAGCTAATATATATCGCAGTACCCCACATCACACATGCTGAAAATTTATTTAGAATAATGATGAAACGACCTGATTTATCCATTTTCCCAGCTATCTTCCCCGCAATACCTAGGGAAATAAACCAAATCCATGAAACTAATATGCAAACAATTGTAAAAACTATTTTTTCTATACCATCATATTTTAATGAACTTGTTCCAAGCACACCTACTGTATCTAAAATAGCGTGTGGATTTAGTAACGACACAGACAAAGCAAAAAGAATTTGTTTCTTTGAATCATAAGCTATGCTTTGTTGTTTGTTTAAAGCTTTAGGTTTACTTTTCCACGTTACAAAACCCATAAAAATTAAAAAGAAAATGCCTACTAAGAACAAAATCGTTTTTATCCAATAAAATTCTAAAACAACTACGGACACTCCTAGCACTGCTAATGAAATCAATAGAGTGTCACAAATAATTGCCGTAATAATGACTGGTAATGTCCTCAAAAAACTAGAATGTACTGCGCCTTGATTAAATATATAAACATTTTGCACCCCTAATGGCAGAATTAATCCTAGTGCTAATATAAAAGCATGAAATATCACTCCATACACATTTATACCCCCTGCTGGTTTATTAGGTTTTATGTTATTAAAAAAAGCTCACGATGTCTCCAACCAATTGGATGGTTAACTACCCAACCAATCTGTTATAGTTAAAAGAAAAGTCTGGAGAGTTTCTAACATGTCAGATGAGCATTGGAAGTTAAACAAATCATCTTCTTTTCCACTACATCAACAAATATATGAAGATTTAAAAAGGAAAATCATGAATGGAGAATGGTCTGTCGGAACCAAAGTACCTTCACAAAGGGATTTGGCTAAAAAATTTCAAGTGAATCGCAGCACATTGATTTACGCAATGGATGAGTTAACTGCTGATGGGTTAATCGAGTCAAAGGTTGGAAAAGGAACAATGGTTGTAAACAATACCTGGGGTTTACTCTCTTCCATTTCACCACCTGATTGGAATAGTTACGCAAACTCTGGAGTCTATCAGTCAAATATAGAAACCATTCAGGAAATCAATAGAGCTGAAATGAACAATGAAATTATTCGTCTGGGAACTGGAGAACTCTCACCAACACTGTTGCCTACTGAAAAAATGAAGTCATTCATTCAAAATTCTACAAAGAAATTATCTTTAAGTTATTCAGAACCAAGAGGAGACCTCTATTTAAGAAAAATGATCAGTGAATATTTAAAATCTAAAAATATTCATGCTTCTCCTGCGTCTATATTGATTGTTTCAGGTGGACTTCAAGCATTGCAGTTAATCTCTTTGGGGTTATTACATCGAGGTTCAACCATTTTTCTTGAGACCCCTTCCTACTTAAATTCTGTAAAAGTATTTCAATCAGCAGGTATGAACTTATTTGGAATTCGTATGAATGATGAAGGAATACTAACAAATTTCATTTCAAGATTAAAAAGACAACATCAAGGTGCATTACTTTATTCGATTCCTTCCTATCACAATCCAACAGGCATCTTAATGTCTAATAGTAGAAGAAGGGATTTAATCAATATATGTAAAAAAGAAAGGTTACCGATTATTGAAGATGATGTTTATGGAGACTTATGGTTTGATAATCTACCTCCTGATCCTATAAAAGTATTAGATGATCAAGGGTTAGTATTATATTTGGGGAGTATGTCTAAAACCTTAGGACCTGGATTGAGAATAGGTTGGATTGTAGGTCCAGAGCCTGTAATCCATCGTTTAGCAGATATTAAAATGCAAACTGATTATGGATCAAGTACCATTTCGCAATTTGTTGTTGCAGAGTGGTTAGCCAGTGGTTTATATGAAGAGAATATTCAGAAGATAAGAAAAGAATTAAAAATACGCAGAGATTTTATGATTCAAATATTAAACAAACATTTTAAACAATTAACAACATGGAAAATACCAAAGGGTGGCTTTTATATTTGGCTTCATATCAAAAAACAAATTTCTATGCATAAGCTTTTTAAAAAATCACTAAAAGAAGGAGTTTTACTGAACCCAGGATATGTGTATGATCAAAATGATCAAAATCACCTACGTTTATCCTATTCTTATGCATCACTACAGCAATTAGAAAAGGGGTTGATACGGTTATCAGAATTAATTGAAGATGCATCAGATAATAATGAATAAAAAGACGATTTATCCTGCGAAACCGGATAAATCGTCTTTAATTACTAATTCGTTTGCTTGTTTTTAAGAGCTGATTCCAATCTTTCCTCTGCCATCCGATTTGCAGCCAAATGAGTAGGAATTTGATCTCGTTTTGATATTTCTATCACCTTTTGCATATTTTGATAAATATTTTCTACATTGCTCATAACACGATCAAGGTTAAATTCATCTTTTAATTCGTCTACTACATGAATAAGTCCACCTACATTTATAATATAATCTGGAGCATAAAGAATCCCCGCCTCATGTAATATATCTCCATGTTTATCCTGTTGTAATTGATTATTTGCACCTCCGGCAATCACCTTTGCCTTTAATTGTGGAATCGTTTCATCATTTAAAACAGCACCTAATGCATTAGGAGAAAAAATATCACAACTTACACCATAAATATCTTCTGGATCTACAGGTTTTGCATCAAATTGTTCTACCGCTTTATTCACTCGTTCACGATTAATATCTGTAACAATTAGTTTTGCCCCTTCTTTATGAAGGTACCCACATAAAGCATAAGCTACATTTCCTAATCCTTGTACTGCAACAACCTTCCCTTCTAAATTATCTGTACCGAACTTCTCATAAGCAGCTGCTTTTAGCCCTCGATATACACCGTACCCCGTTGAAGGTGATGGATTTCCACCTGCACCTCTCGATGAAAGTGTAACACCTGTCACATGATTTGTTTCTTTATGTATATTGTTCATATCCTCTTCTGTTGTCCCAACATCCTCTGCTGTAATATATCTGCCACTGAGGCTTTCTATAAATCGACCAAAAGCGCGAAACATTTCAGGATTCTTATCCGTCCTAGGATTACCAATTATAACGGACTTCCCTCCACCAAGATTCAATCCTCCTGCTGCTGCTTTATATGTCATCCCTCTAGATAAACGCAACACATCAAGGACTGCATCCTCTTCTTTGACATAAGGCCACATTCTAGACCCACCTAATGCTGGTCCAAGTGTTGTGTCATGTATTGATATGATGGCTTTTAAACCTGATTTTTTATCCTGACAGAAAACAACTTGCTCATAGTCGAACTTCTCCATGTAATTAAAAATTTCCACTCAATATTCCTCCGTTTCATTTATAACTGATCTTGCCAAATAAAAATGAATTATTTTAGTTTATCTTCAAAAAAATGTGAAAATAGAGTATCAATTTATTACTTACCTTACTTACAGCGTAATGTTTCATTGACGTTTTGTCAAAGGTTAATAAGAAGAAAATTATCATTAATATAAAAACAAAAAAAAGGCAGTTCCAACAATGTTGAAACACCCCCTATCTATTACTTTCTTCTATTGAATGAATTGCTGTCATATAATAAAAGTTTTATTTTTATACTTCCCTATCCTAAAAAAAATAAGGCTGTTGCAACGAAGTTGAAACGCCTTATATCAATTCATTAATATTTTCATTTAAATAAATAAAAAGCAAACACTAAGAATAATAACAAGTAGAATGAAAAGTACTAAAATAATGATTGCAGTTTTAAAAAAGATAAAAAACCCCATTTCAATTCCCTCCTTCCTCAATCAACCTATACCATATAATATGTAGTTCATATGTACATGGTATAGATGTTCATCCACTAAAATACTAAAAAAGGGTTTTTGACCATAAAATAGGGCCTTTTACTATAAAAAATTTATCTCCAAAAACAAAAATGGATTGTCTCCTATTATTTTCATGTCGCCATTTTCCATCACAATCACTTGATAATGTAATCCTGGATCTTCAATAAAGTAGCTTTAAAGTTCCTTTTATTAGAATCTATTTTACAGCAAAAAAATTCACAACTTCTTCACAAAAAATGTAAGCGTTATGAATGTTGATTTTAATAGATTTACCTGATTTTCAAGAAAAAACTGATCAAAAATCAATTTTAAATTCATTGACAATGGCATTTTAAATATGTATATTTTTCTAGTGGCGCCATAATTTTCATAAATTATATAAATATTTATACTTAGAAACGAAATTTAGTAAATTATTAAAAAAGAAGGTTATAAAATGAAAAAATCAAAAAAATTACTAACTTTAGCAACAACTCTATTGGTCACTACTTTATCTCTTTCAGCTCCACTCGCAAGTCATGGTGCTGAAACTCAATTAAGCGATAAAATCGCAGTTGATACAGCTGGAAATAAATTAAAACCTGCTAGTATTACAGTAGATAACACTGTTTCTGAAGTTATAGAGGTTCGTGGAATGGTAGATTCTATTGATCAAGAGAACCAAAGATTCCTCCTAATCAATAGTAATACATCTTACGGAATCCTTCCTATTTGGGTTCATACAGATGACGTAGAACTTTTTAATCAAATAGTAGAAGGAATGGATGTAACAGTGTCATTGTCTGGTCGTATCCTTAAATCTTTTCCAGCACAAGGAAAAGCCAATAAGGTTATCATCAACGAAACAAAAGTTGTTATAGAAGATACATTTGATATGGATCATAGAGGTTGGACGGGCGATTTTGCTGATTATCCAGTTGATTATGACGAATCTCAGTATCAACTAGAGTATGCTAGAGAGAGCGTCCCAAGTGAGATTGAACCAGAAAGTAATGCTTTGTTTTTAAGTGGAGTGAATCGAAGTGACGACCTTTTTATGTTTATAAAAAAGAAAGTGGATATGAGTTATGGTCTTAAACCTAACACGAATTACTTGGTGAATTTTGAATTTGAGATTGCTTCAAATGCTCCAGCGGGGGCATTTGGTGTAGGGGGAGCTCCTGGAGAAAGTGTATATGTTAAAGCCGGAGCTACAACAGAGGAACCTTCATTGATTATTCAAGATGGTTATTACCGCATGAATATTGATAAAGGAAATCAATCTACTAGCGGCAAAGATGCGATCGTTCTTGGTAACTTAGCAAAAGTAAGTGGTACTTTTGATTTTTCCTATGAACTTATAAACTTTAACAATCTTAACTTTAAAGATGCATTTATTGCAAAAACAGATGAAAATGGAGAGCTCTGGTTATTAATCGGAACTGATTCAGGTTTTGAAGGCATTACAAGTATTTATATTCCGAAGGTGAAAGCAACGTTTACTGAAGCACAAGTAAGCAATTAAGAATATCAAGTCCTAGTAACTTCTTTAGATCGTTGAATAAGTCCTTTTTAAGGGACTTATTTTAAAGGAAAGGTAGATTTACTTAATTAGTGAATCTACTTGAACAATAAAGATCACATACTGCTTTATCTTCTTGGTAAGGTGGTTTGTGATCTTTTTTACGTTCTAAAAATAACAAATAAACACTTGCAAACATATGTTCTTAACTGTATAATCAAAATATGGTAATAATGTGAGGTACACTATTTCATTAACTTGCAAGTAACAGTGATCTAAAACATAAATGATATAACTAAACTTAAAACATAAAAAAGAAGTTGAGTAAAAAAACTAAAAGCCAAGGAGCTGATTTATTAATGTCAATGCAACTATCCCCTTATTTGATGATGAATGGAAATGGAAAAGAAGTCATTCAATTTTATGAAAAAGCATTAGATGCTGAGATCCTCTTTAACCAATCTTTGGGAGAGATGTGTGAAAACTCCGATTATCCTATACCAGCAGAAGCTAAGGAATTTGTTGGATTCGCATCGCTTAAAATTGGAGATTCAAACCTTATGCTTTCTGATCAACATCCAGGTCAACCCCATCAAATTGGAAATCAAGTTACAATTTGTATTAGAACTGAAAACAATGAAAAGACAAAACAAATTTTTGAAGCATTGCAGGATAACGGGCAAGTAATCATGCCACTTCAAAAAACTCCCATTTTCCCTGTTTATGGTATTGTAACGGATAAATTTGGCGTAACATTCCAAATTTACACTGAGGTTCAACTGTAAAATATTTTATGAAAAACTATGCTCTACGTTAAAAAGATGCCTTTTAAGCAACCTTGGTCCTATATTCTATTGGGCTAAGGTTATTTAATTTGTTTCTATTCTACAAACTATATCGATAAAATCATATACACGATTATTAATTCCTAGTTAGATTGTCTAAGATGATTATTCAATATGTTTAAAGTAACAGTTTTTGCATTGAGCCCTGAATTATCAATATTTGTAACAAAAACATAAGCATCGTTTCCATTCTCCACAAATCCAACGAACCATCCTAATTGATAATCCGATCTTGTGCCCGTTTTCCCATAAAGAACATAATGTGTATTTTCTTAATCATTTCCATATGAAAGTCTTTGAATCCACTTCTTCATCTGCTCTTCACCAATATCGCGAGCCATTTCTTGATAATACCATACTACTGAATGTCTCATGCTTGAACTAAGGGTATTGTCTTGATCCCATTTTTCAATTCCTCTGTTAATTCCATCCCAGTATTTTATTTCATATTCATCTTCAACTGCCCCAACTTGTAGTCCAATTAACGAATTAGGTATTTTAAATGTAGATACTGGTGTGTATGGTTGATTTGCTCTATCTTCATTGTATACAAAAGTACTTTTTCTCTTTATATCCCGCAAAATAAAGGTGCCTTTGTAATTGTTAAAAAATTCTTCCACTATTATCAACCCCCTATCAGTTATCCACTTAATTTTTGCTGATCAGTATTTGTAGATATAGTTTCGTCAAGATCTTTCTGATATAAAGATACACTATGATTAATATCTTTCTCTATATCTTTCAAACGAGTTATACGTCCTGAGTCGTCTTTATACACAACATGACTACTATTAAATTTAGTGGGAGAATCTAGTCCTGCAGCAGCTGCTAATGTAAATAACCCCTGTCGCAATGTAATCATAAAATTAGCTACACGATATTTTTTATCCTCTATCACAAGCGCTTTTTGAAGTTTCGGATTGGTTGTCGCAACACCTACAGGACAAGTGTTTTTATGGCAATGCTGAGCACCAATACATCCGATAACGATCATATAGGCTCGTGCCATACTCACGAGATCAGCCCCCATCGATAGAGCGATTGCAATTTTGTCAGAAGTGAATAACTTACCGGATGCAATAATTTTAACTCGATCCCTAATACCGTAATGTTTTAATACAGAATGAGTAATCATTATTGCTGATTTAATAGGAAGTCCCATAGAATCGGCCATCTCTTGGTAAGTAGCACCACTACCACCTTCACCACCATCTACTGTAATAAAATCAGGGCCTCGACCTGTTTCTTTCATATATTTTGCAAAGGAATGTAACTCCGTATCATCACCAATGACCATCTTAATACCAACTGGTTTCCCCGTTGTTTTTCTAATTTTATCGATAAAGTCAAACATGCTCGATAAATCTCTAAATTCTTCAAAAGAATTTGGACTTTCAACTGTAGTATAAGGTTCGATTTTACGTGCTTTTGCAATCGTTGGTGTATTTTTCTCAGCAGGTAAGTGACCACCTCGAATTTTAGCACCTTGACCTAATTTTAATTCAAAAGCCTTGATTTGTTGTATTGATCCTTTTAATTTCAATTCTTCCCAATCTAACTCACCAGAGTCAGTACGCACACCAAATTTTGCAGGACCGATCTGCATAATAATATCAACATCACCAGCTAAATGGTAATCTGAAATGCCGCCTTCTCCAGTATTCATCCAAGTTCCGCCTGCCATACCAAGTCCTTTGGATAATGCTTCAATGCTGTTTTCACCGAGAGAACCATAACTCATACCAGACATTCCAATGAGTCCTTTGACCTGAAAAGGATATTCACATGTTTTTTCACCCATAATTACAACATTTTCATTGTGTAATAACCAAGGTTTCACTTGTTTATCAGTAAATGTTTCTTTTCGTTTAAAAAGTGTTTCTTCTTTTGTTTTATAATATTTTGTTTTTAATGCAAATTGGTTATCAATTTTCATTTCTTCCATTAACTTTGGAAAAAGAGTGTTTTTAAGAAAATAACCTTTTTGTTCAAAATCTTTTTTAGAACCAAAGGATATGATCGTTTCAAGGTATTTAGAGGGGAAAATAATACTTAAAAAATCATTGCGGGAAAATGGCTTACCTTGTGTATCTCCATCGAACAAATATTGTCTGAATTCTGGTCCTGTGTGTTCTAATAAATATCTGATTCGCCCCAGAACAGGATAGTTTCTTAAAATAGAGTGTTGTCTTTGATTTTTATCGTAATTAAAAAAGAAAAAGAATAAAATTAAAGGAATAATCATGATTACAATGATGAGGATTAATACGGTCGTTAGCATAAATCTCCTCCTTATCAGTTTAATAAATATGAAATATCTACCAGTTTAACATTGATTATTATACCACATTTAAAAATTTGCCCTTAATTTTGTACAGTTGTTCTTTTATTTTTAACTTTTCATATAACTAGCCTTCCTCTAAAATCTGCTGCATGTCTTCTTTATGATGCTAAGATGATATCTTATGGCAAAGAACACAAAAAGTTCAGAATCCTAAGAAGAATTTGATGCTAAAATGAATTTGTAGGTAATGTTATTTTTTGTTTTCAATTGGAAAAAATACTATAGTCTTGGAGATTTTTATCCAAATCTACCAACTTTAGTAGATGGTCATTTAAATCAAATAGAGGGGGAAATGGTATGGATACATATAAAATTATTGAGATTAAGGAAAACGTTTTCAAAGATAACGAACGGCAAGCGGATTTGCTTAGAGAAGAATTGAAAAAAGACAAGACCTTTTTATTGAATTTGATGTCATCACCAGGATCGGGTAAAACAACAACTGTTTTAAGAACAATTGACGCTTTGAAAGATGAAATGAACATTGCAGTTTTAGAAGCTGATATTGACTCAGATGTCGATGCTCATACTGTTGCGCAAACAGATACAAAAGTAATCCAATTGCACACAGGCGGGATGTGCCATCTCGATGCAGATATGACCAAACAAGGTCTGTCTGAACTGGGAACAGAAGGAATTGACTTCGCCATATTAGAAAATGTAGGTAATTTAGTATGTCCTGCAGAATTTGATACTGGTGCATCAAAAAATGCCATGATTTTAAGTATACCGGAAGGAGATGACAAACCACTAAAATACCCTTTAATGTTTTCAATTGTTGATGTTTTATTGATTAATAAGATCGATGCAATAGATATTTTTGATTTTGATATAGAGGCAGTCAAAGAGCGCGTTAGTAAATTAAATCCCAATATCAAGGTTATCCCAATCTCTGCTAAAACCGGTGAGGGAATTGGTGAGTGGGCCGACTGGATACGCACTGAAATCAAAAGTTGGAACCAAAAATAATACATAGAAGAACATTATGATGAGGAGTTGAACTTTATGGTAAAAGAAAAAGTTCTTGATCTCGCGAATAAGATTAGCCGGACAAAACGTGGTTCAAAATATGAAGTGAAACCGGAAGACCCGGAATACCGAATTCTGGAGCCGGTTGTTACCGATGAAATGGCCGAAGTCGCACTTTGCCTTGAGCTGAGGAAGCCAAAGACCAAGGAGGAAATTGCTGCTCTGTGCGCTAAACCCGTGGCGGAAGTGGAAAAAACCCTCTACCAGTTAGCAATGGATGGCGTTATCAGTTTTTTGTCCGAAGATGGCGTCGATAAATTTCAGCTTGACCTGTGGGTTCCAGGCGTTATGGAATTCATGGTCGTCAACAAGGAAAATGTTAAAAAGTATCCACAGATTGCCGAGTGCTTTGAAGAATATTCAAGAAGTAAAGGTGAGATGCTAGCTGGAAACGTTCCGGTGGGTATAGGCGTAATGAGGGTTATCCCCATAGAAAGCGCCATAGATGGTGAAACCAAAAGGGCATCTTATGAGGAAGTATCTATGTATCTGAATGAAAATGTAATTTTTTCTGTTTCCGATTGTGCGTGCCGTGCAGTCAGAGAATCCATGGGTGAAGGCTGCGGTCACTTGAAGGAAGATATCTGTATTCAGCTAGGCGAAGGCGCCGAATTCTACATTCGCACAGGAAGAGGCAGACAGATTACCCGTGAAGAAGCTTTTGAAATTATTAAAAAAGCGGAAGAAAACGGTCTGATGCATCAGATAGCTAATACTGAAGGTCCCGGAAAAACTCACGCAATTTGTAACTGCTGTGGATGCTCTTGCCTCGCATTAAGACATGCAAATTATTTTAAAAATCCTGATATTGTACGTTCAAATTATGTATCACAGGTAGATAAAGACAAATGTGTTGCCTGCGGAGAATGTGTTGAAAACTGTCCCTCTGATGCATTGAAATTGGGTCAGAAAATATGCGAAATAACTCCTAGTATCGCAAAGAAAAGAGATCTTCCATATAATACAGAGTGGGGTTCGGACAAATGGAATCCGGATTATCGTCTTAACCGAGAAGTTGTTGTTGATACCGGATCAAGTCCCTGTAAGGCAGATTGTCCTGCTCATATTGGCATTCAGGGTTATATTAAGCTGGCTTCCCAAGGAAGATATACCGAAGCCCTTGAACTTATCAAGCAAGAAAATCCGTTCCCTGCAGTATGCGGACGTGTCTGTCCGAGATATTGTGAATCCGCCTGTACCCGAGGCGATATTGATGATCCTATCGCCATAGATGATATCAAAAAATTTATTGCAGAACAGGATTTGAACACGGATCGTCGTTATGTACCTCAAATAAACCATCAATACGAGAAAAAAATTGCAATTATCGGTGCAGGTCCTTCTGGTCTTTCCTGTGCTTACTATCTGGCTATTGATGGTTATAAAGTAACAGTGTTTGAAAAACAAAAAGTACTTGGTGGTATGTTGACACTCGGTATCCCCTCTTTCAGACTCGAAAAAAATGTTGTTAATGCAGAAATCGACATTTTAAAAGAATTGGGTATTGAGTTTAAAACCGGCGTTGAAGTCGGTAAGGATGTAAGCCTTAAGGACTTAAGAGGTCAGGGATTTGTAGCATTCTATTTGGCAATCGGTGCTCAGGCAGGTAGAAAGCTCGGTATCGAAGGTGAAGACGCCGAAGGGGTTATCACTGGGGTAGATTTCTTGCGTCAGGTCAATTTCAATGAAGAGATGAAAATGGAAGGACCGGCGATTGTAATCGGCGGCGGAAACGTTGCTATTGATGTTGCACGGACAGCTACACGTGTTGGTGCATCGCAAGTAAATATGTATTGCTTGGAAAATTGGGAACAAATTCCAGCCATGGGCGAAGAAATTGAAGAAGCATTGTCAGAAGGCATTTGTATCAACAATTCTTGGGGGCCTAAACGTATTCTTACGGAAAATGGACGTGTTACAGGTGTAGAATTCAAAAAATGTATTTCTGTCTTTGATGAAAATAAAAAGTTTAATCCAAAATTTGATGAAAATGAAACGAAGATAGTCGCAGCGAACAATGTTCTGATTTCAGTAGGTCAAGCAATAGATTGGGGTAATTTGATTGCGAACAGCAAAATCCAATTGATTCCCAACAAGACAATTAAAGCAGATCCTGTTACTTACCAGACAGCGGAGGCCGATGTATTCACCGGTGGTGATGTATTAACAGGCCCCAAATTTGCTATCGATGCTATTGCAATGGGTAAAGAAGGTGCAATTTCAATCCACCGTTTTGTTCAGCCTGGACAAAGTTTATTGCTCGGCCGTACGAAGAGAGATTACCGTGCGTTTGATAAAGAAAACCTTGATCTTGAAGGATACGATCATCTTCCAAGACAAACAGTAGATCATGTTGACGGAAATAAATCCAAAAAAACTTTCAAGGATCTACGCTCCACATTTACAGAAGATCAGATAAAAAAAGAAACGGAACGCTGCCTAGGTTGCGGCGCTACAGTTGTTGATGAGTTTTTGTGTGTAGGATGCGGATCCTGCGTGACCAAATGTAAGTTTGACGCAATTTCACTGGTGAGAAAATATGATGCTGCTAGTATCGAGTTGAGCGAAATGAGACCCACCATTAAGAAATATATGGTGAAACGTAAAGTGAAAATTGTAACCAATAAGGTACCTAAGACTTTAAGATCAATTTTCTACAAAGAAAAAGGCAAGACAGAATAATTGACATATTATTCGAAGTAAGAGACGGAGGGGCGCAAGTTCTTCCGTTCTTTATACTTTGATAAGAAGGGTGAGTTCATTTGCACGAATTAGGCGTTACTATTCATGTCATTAAATCTGTAGAAGATTTCGCAAAAAAAAATGCATTAACAAAAATAGACACTTTAGTTCTTCAAATTGGAGAGCTCTCATCATTGATTCCTAAATATATTGAGGCATGTTATCCCGCTGCAGTCGACGGTACAATGCTGCAGGAGACGAAACTAAAAATTGAGATATTACCGGGTAATGCTATTTGCAAAAAGTGTAATAAAGTTTTTAACCTCATTGAGAATCATAATAAATGTCCAAACTGTGGAAGTAAAAACTCCGAGATATTATGCGGAAAAGAATTTATGATTAAGGAAATTATTGCTTGTTAAAATGAGAGTCAGAAGCTGCACCTTAAGAAATCTTTTATGCGATATGACTGTGATCTTAAACCAGGTTAGTAGAGAGCACAGGATGACAGCTTTTCCCTCCCCTTCCATACTAGACTTAAAATGAAAGTTGAGAGGGATAATTAAGTGAACCTTATGGAGGGATAACATGCATATAGCGCAAGGAATCGAAATATTTCAGATTGAAAGAAAAGATTTATGGGACAGGATATGATCATACACCCTACACTTATTTGGGATAAAGACATAGCTGTTTTGATAGATACAGAATTTTCAGAGTAAAAATAAATTCTTAGCGAGAAGGTCAAATATGAAATTTTGCTTGGATCTAATTTTCTTCATAATGAAGTAGATCGCGATAATGATCATAATAGGGATACAGAATAGTAGGAAAACAATCGTTTTGACAATCGTAGTGATGTTGAATTTGGAATGAAAGCTGAACGTTTCTTCCATAAATAATGAATCATCGGCGATTCCAGTACGGTAAAAAGAAGTAAGTAATCTTTCCATTGCTTGCGGCTGTGCTTCTGTTACGGTATGTCCCATATGATGTAACTTAATATAGGTTGCATTGGAAAGGTGCGGGATGAGATCGTTTTCCGCATTTACCGCAGGTGTTGACATATCTAGATTCCCGTTGATCAACAGTGTTCGAGTGGAAGAGGGATGTACATGCTTCAATTCCTCAGCGACGGGATACTTTGGCCAGGACTGGGCAAATCCACCAAAAAGCAGTTTAGACACCGGTGATCCAATCGTGTGTGCATCGGTTTCTATTTTTCTGTAGTTTCTAGATTTATCATAATCCATCACGCCTTTTGCTAACATATCTCCCCAATTGCTGGCGGTAGGTAAGAGCCAATCACAGGCCAAAGTCAATGCAGCGAAACCACTGTAGTCTCCGTTTGCAGCGGCTTGATATGCATCGAATACATAAGGAGAAGTTTCTGTCTCCATCAATAAAAAGAAGGAAGCGACACGAATTTTATCTTTATTAATGTTAAAAAAGAGCCATCGGTCTGGAGCGTCATCAAAAGCGGTATCCATCATTTGTATTAGGCTTTTGTCTGTTTTGGAATGACTAGTTTCAGCTTTCCAAAGTGTTTCATATTGCTCAAGAACCGAATCCATCACATCAGGTTCCCACATGAAAGCACCAGGTGGATTAATACCTAACAACGCAGCATATTGAATATGTTCGGAAAAATATTTATCGTAATATTGTGCGAGTCTTGTGCCATAGCTGACGCTGTACAGATTGATCTTATCGTATCCCAATGCGCGTCTAGCTGCATCCAGATCATGTACAACTTCGAAAGGGCTATATCCAGATAAATCTATGCCTTGCGCTTGGTAATCTCGAATTACTTCTTTTGTAATATTTTCGATTTGTGAAAGTCCCTCTTCAGACAGCAAATCGTCTGCTCTTAATGCATTTTCAAGCTTCTTGCTCCTTAAATTTGTACTACCATCCATCCCTCGATATCCAACAAGCACCATGTCATGTGATAATAGCAGCTCTTCGGGACCTTGCAACTGCATATTTGAGTTTCCTGGTCCCCCTTCTAAAATAAATATAGGTGCTAATGGTGACTCGTTTACCGCATTTACTTTGACGACTGGTATACCTATTAATTTTGAATCCAACTTCGAGCGATTTTCAGGTACGATAAGAATGCCATACTCTGCATCATATTCATTTTTTCCGTATGAATAAGTCAACTTTTTTTTATGAATGAGATCCCCTGCTTTAGCGGTTTGCGGAATGGTGGGAAATGGATCATCACTTGACTTATTCAGGAACATCACAGATACAATACAGATCATAAAAATTATGGATAAACCAATGATCCATATTTTATTTTTCATTTTGATTACCTCCATTTCTATTGGATGTAAACAGTATAAAATTAAAATAGGTCATATGATAACTGACTGTGGTCATAACTTAAGTCATATTTTTAAAAAAAAAGGGAGTAAAATCGTGCCGATAAAATAAGAGGTTTTACACCTTCTAGTGGAGAAATAGAAGGTGATCCCTAGTTAGGATTGGAAATGGATCAATGAAAGAAGGTGAACAATGCGTTTTCACAGCAAAATACAATCTTATACACTTGGAATCATATTTGTCCTGCTTTTATTGATTATCTATTTAAAAAATCCTGCTAATCAACTGTATATTCTCTTTGCCATTACTGCATCACTTACGATAACAAGTTTGCGGACGATGGTATACTCTAAGTTTGAAAAAAACAAATGGAGTTATATTGTTGCATGCATGGAAATCCTTCCTTTACTCATAATTAGTTATGTTGATCAAACGAACATATCGCAAGGATTGTTTTTTATTCTAGTCGCCGATTTAGTTATTAAGTATCCATATCATTTCACATTACCGTATTCTTTTGTCACATTTGTGATGTATTTAGGGATGGAAATAGAAAAACAATCGTATACAAGTTTTATGGATATATTGTATTTCATTATTAATTCTGTGCTTGTTTACAGTATGATCCTATCCTTTGTTTATCTAGCTAAAAGCCAGATTATGAATGCTGCGGCACTAAAAAAACTGATGCAGGAGTTAGAAATGAAAAATAAGGAACTGGAAGAGATGATTTTAGTGGAGGAGCGCAATCGTATCGCTGGTGAAATACATGATACCGTTGGGCATACGTTGACCGTTGCTTTAATTGAATTAGAAGCAAGCAAAATGCTCAAAGAAAAAGATCCAAATTTATCGCTGAAAAAATTAGATATAGCGAGAAACCAAGTAAAAAAGGGACTTGCTGACTTGCGTACCTCTATAAATATGTTAAAGGATGGGCACCACCCTCTAGGCTTTATATCTTCCGTTGAATTATTTGTTCATAATACAATGAAACACTGCTTCGTTGAAATTGATTATACAATACAGATTGAAACCCCTTTGCTGCCGATACAAGAAAGAGTGTTGTATAATGCCATTCAAGAAGGATTCACGAATGGCTTAAAGCATGCAAATAGTAAACGATTTACACTATTGATTAAAGAAAAGGGTCAAGTTATTCAGTTGGAGTTAACTAATTTTGGATCCGTACCCGTTATGATACATATGGGATTTGGATTGAACAATATGAAAGAGAGAGTAGAGGGCTTAGGAGGATATTTTCATGTTACTGTTGTTCCTGATAAAAGCTTCTCTATACATATTGAATTGCCTATTGGTAAGACGATAAGTTCACATCATGATGAAAAATATAAGGACGACTAGGAGCATGAAGATGGATAAAATTAAAATTGTAATACTAGATGATCAACAACTAATGGTAGATGGGTTAAAAACGATTTTACAATTAAATAATCAATTTGAGGTGGTTGGTACAGCTTTTAATGGAGAGGTTGGCTTTGAACTTGTAGAACGGTTGCAACCAGATATTGTCCTAATGGACGTTCGTATGCCTGTAATGGATGGTGTCGAATGCACAAGACGGATCAAACTAAATTTTCCTCATATTTTTGTCATTATATTAACTACATTCGATGATGACGCTGATCTAATGAAAGCTTTGCAGTATGGTGCGTCAGGATATATTTTAAAAGATATTGAAGGGCATCAACTTTATCACATTATCCAAGATGCAATGGCTGGCAATGTTATATTACCAGGGAAACTAGCCAGCAAGCTTTCCAAACATTTAAACCCATCTAAAGTAGCTGTGCAAGGTGATCCCCATCCATTTTCTAATCGTGAACTTGAAATCACACGATTAATATGTGATGGATTGACAAACAGAGAAATTGCTAAACAACTATTTCTTACGGAAGGGACGGTCAAAAATTATATTAGCAAAATCTACGAGATGATTGGCATTCATGATAGAGCAAAAGCGATTGTTTATTTCAGAAGTTTATAATTTCTGTTGGAGCAAATACAGTAAATGGTCCTTTTCCCTTCAGTGTCTCCACCAAATTAGCTTTCTTTAAAGCAGCTACCAAAGTATTAAATTCACCTGCTTCTATGGGTGTATCAACAATATCCTTTTTATTTTCAGAATAATTTTCTCCTGCAAATACTGCCGTTGAGTATGAACAGAATTATTGCATGCTTTTTCTTTTACATCAATAGAGCCTCCTATTTTTTCTAGATATAAGCATTAGGTGTTTAAAAAAAGAAATTCATTTTTTAAAAAAATCCCCCTACGTGCTTTCTAAAGACTAGTAAATTATCGATATACCTAAAAAAAATCAATAAATAAGTCTACTCTATCTGAAGTTTCTATAAAATCAACTACACTATTCTGAAGTAATAACAACGGAGCAAATAAACCTAAAATAAAATAAACAATTAAAATTGGGTAGAAAGGAAATAAAGACAATCTTACAGCCCACCTTAGAATATCAATATGAATATATTGAATAAATTCTATTAAAATTAACAAAAATATGATTTGAATAGTAGATAAATTATATAGAACATTAAGAATTGGAATTTCTGAGATGGCATTAATTTGAAGTAATTTCTAATAATCTAAAAGAATGATCCCCATCAATGAGATTATAGTAAGTGGATTCTCGGCAGGGAACATTTTATATTGATATTTAATATGTTAATTGATTATCTTTTATATAGTATTAATGAATACATACTTTTATATATTATTATCTTTATTTATTGTTATATTATTTTAGTTATTATTTGATATTAATATAAAAATAAATATAATTACGTATATACCTTTTCATAATCGTTTTTATTATTTATCCGTAATTCAAGATTATGTATAACAATGAGATTGTCGCATGGAAACTATCCAATCGAAATGATTTCAAACTTGTACAGGACACTTTAGAGGAAGTACATAAAAAAAGAAATGTGTACGGAACCATCATTCACTCAGATCAAGGGTTCCAATACACATCCAAACAAAACAACAAACGATTACAAGACCTAGGCATGATCGGCAGCCACTCTCGCAAAGGAAACTGCTTAGATAATGCCTGTATAGAGTCATTCTTCTCTCATTTTAAAACAGAGAAGTAGTATCAAATTCATTGTAAAAATTGCCCTGGCATGTCTTAAGTCCTTATTAAGAGTAATCTTAGTAAGGACTTTCTTTTTATCACCCTGCTTCCCTCCCCTAGCACAATGGATGATACTTTCCCAACAAAAAAAGCGCCATATTAGCGCCTTTCTGTTAACCGTTTACCAATAAAATTTTATTTTCAAACTCGTATCTAGCTCTAGCATTCAAATACTGTTGCTTTTAGGCTACGAGAGCCAATTGTGATTAATGGGGATGGTTGGTTTGACGAATTTGTACATCTTAGTACATAGGTATTCATTCCAAGATCAGGACTATCATCCACTAAAGGAAAATTAGGAAAGTTCATATGTCTACCATTTATTCCACTAGTTCCTACTGCTCGATAATCCATTTCATCAGTGATCATTGCAATGGGATCTCCATTACGAAGGAGCTCATATTCAAACAAAAATGTAACATCGGTTGGAAGTTGCAAAGTCGCTTGTGCACCCATTTGAACCATTGAATCAAGTGAAACTTGTGTTTTATGTGGATATTTAACGCATACATCCACAGTAAGTACTTCCTCAGAATCACCGGGAGTTGGAATAGAAATTACATTTGGATCACTAGCATCATATGGATCATCTACTGAAACCGTGTCAGCAACGACAAAAGGTCCTTTTTTAAGCCCATAAATCTTACCTCCTACTTTATTAGATTAAAATAACATTTCATACTATCTTATGAACAATCTAATGAAGTTGCTTGGACTCTTATCTATGGGCTGGAATGTAAAAAACCAACTGTTATATTTTAATTGATAATTGGGATAATATAAAAGCAAGCTGTTTGTACTAGTCCTTATTAAGAGTCATATCTTAGTAAGGACTTTCTTTTTTATTGGTGATTATTTACGCTCACCATCAGCGCTCCCGATCTGTTCCTTATCGCTGGGATCACGAACAAGGAGAGTCTTAAACAGGAACAGAGTCATTTATCAAAAATAAGATATAGTAATGTATCATAAACATTCATGATTTTGAATTATTATAGATAGTTATTTATTACACTGTAACATATTTTTAATCATAATTATATTGGTAATTTTTGATTTATATATATTCTACTTTTTCTCCAATTCTATTCATTTGCAGTTTCTCTAATACTTTAATTGAAACGATATTATCATCTCGGCACTCGGCGTTTATTTTATTCCTCTGCTGAAAGTGATGAAATGTACTCTTCTGTACAAGCAAAATAAAGAAAAAGCACCACTAGGGTGCTTACATATAAAAAATTGATTTAATTACTTACTTATGCTTCAGTTAATATGAATTTCACTTTCGGAATGTAGATACTTGTGAGTCCTTCATACCCTGAGTCATTTCCAACTAATAACCACAACTCTCCATTTTCATCTGTTTTTACAATAAACGCATCATCAAAGTTATCATTGTTAAAGTTTTTCAATTCATAGGAAAAATCAAATATAGTACTTAATTTTGCTAAGTTACCAAGAACTATAGCCTCTTCGCCACTTATAGATTGATTTCCTTTATCAATATTCATACGATAAAAACCGTCTTGTATAATAATTGCTGGCTCTTCTGTTGTTGCTCCAGCTTTCACATAATTGCTTTCTCCAGGAGCTCCTCCTATACCAAAAGCCCCTTGTGGAGCATTTGTAGCAATTTCAATATCAAAATTTACCAAATAATTCGTATTAGGTTTCAAACCGTAACTTGTATCTACTTTCTTTTTTATAAACATAAAAAGATCGTCACTTCTATTAACTCCACTTAAAAATAAGCCATTTCCCTCTGGATCAATCTCGATTGGTAAACTCTCTCTTGAAAACTGTAATTGATACTGAGACTCATCATAATCTACCGGATAATCTGCAAAATCACCTATCCAGCCTCTATTATCTGAACCAAATGTGTCTACTATAACAAATTTCGTTTTATTAATAACAGATTCCGCATTATTATTAATATTAACATTACTCCCAGCAGCATAGCTCCCCATTGAAACTGGTAGAGATAAAGTGATGCACAATACAGTTATTAAAGCAAATAGTTTTTTTGATTTTTTCATTTTTTTAATCCCTCTTCTTAGTTGATATTTAAATTAATGTGTGAATTTAGGCGCCTAATAAAATATATAAATATTAAATAATATTGTCAATTATTTTTCTTCTTACCAGAGGTAGATTTTTTTCTTGAGGAATAAAGGATAATTATATACTTTCCTGTCCTTTAAAAAAGAAAGAGTAAAAAAAGAATTAAGCAACTAGAAGATGATTCCTATATTGTGATATTTTGTTGTAATGTTTCATAAATCAACTGAAATATTTTATTCAGTTCTAGTTTTTTTCCTCTGCTTAGTAGCCTCCTTTCTGTTATTTCAAGCTTTTTTAATAGATCGACCTGTCCTTCTAGGAGCTTAATTCTTGCTTCCTGTCTCTCTATAATTTCCGCTTGAGAAAGTTCGCGTTTTTAGAGGCTTTCCAGAAGAGGTTTTGCGAGTATCTGTAAGCCCAATCATCCCATCTTTCTCATAAGCTTTTTTCCACCTATGCGCTGATTGTTCAATTCGCTTTAAGCCTATTATATCAATATCAAAACCATGTTCCTCAAATATTTGTCTTGGGAATTTCCCTGCTAAGATATTCATCCATAAATTTATTTTTGAAAGCATCTGTATAAGTAATAGCCAAATTACTAACCCGCTGCACATTTGGATTTTTTTGAAGTATATTAATTTGTTTTCAGAAAATATTATTTTACTCATAATCGTTCACTTTGCGTTGTCAGTTCGTAGATGTAATGTTTTTAACTTTCGTTTTTACCTACCTGCATCACCACCAGTAAAATTTAAGAACTCATTGTATCATATTTTTGTTGTTTACAATAATTATGTAGCCATTAACGATCTCTATACTGAGTGGCGTGGAAGCCATGCATATGTAAGAAAAGGACAGATTGACCAACAACAGTTGGAGTCTGTCCAAAACGAGAAAGAATTCATAAACTCTAAGAGAATTGGTACTCTATTTTTCTAGCAGACTATTTTTGCAACAGAACCGGACGTGAGTATATTAGAGATAAATCTTTTTAGCATAATATTTTAGATGGAATAAAATACAATTTGAAAATAAAACAAAGATTATATAATATAAAAACAAAGTCTGTATAATAGTTATTAATAACTAATAAAAAACAGTCATAATAAACTTATTTCAAATATAAGGAGTCAAGTTATGAAAAATACATATTCACCAACAAAGTTTGAATCTATCCCTGCTGATGAAGCATTAGTAATACAATCAATGCAATCTTTATTACAAGGAAAAATGGAAAAAAGTTATGAAAAAGGAAATACAAAAAGAGATGCTCACCCTAAACATCTCGCCTTATTAAAAGCTGAATTTGAAATTGCATCAAATCTTCCTGAAGAACTTAAAGTTGGACTTTTCCAAAAGGAGAAAACTTATCCCGCTTGGATCAGAATCTCCAGTTCTAGTGGAACACCACAATCAGACAACAAGAAGGATTTTCGTGGCTTTGCCATTAAACTAGTTGATGTTGAAGGTGAAAAATATCTTAAAGAGGAAAAACAAACGCAAGATTTTGTATTATTGAGTCATCCAACCATGCCATTAGGAACGGTCAAATTATTTCATGATGCAGTTTACTATGCTCTTAAATGGAACCCATTAGTAATGATTCTAAAATTCATGGTTTCTGGAAAAGGACATCTCCTTAAAGAAATGAAAAAAGGAAAGAAAAATCAAACTTCCCCATTAGATATTCGTTTTTGGAGTACAACACCTTATTTGTTTGGTGAAAATAACGTTGTTAAATACTCCATTATCCCTACATCAACATATAAAAGCTCTTTACCAAATGAGCTGACGAATACTTATTTATCAGATAATATTGAAAAACATCTCAGAGAACACGAGGCAAGCTTTGATTTTATGATTCAGTTTCAAAAAGATCCTCTCTTGATGCCAGTTGAAGATGCAGGTGTCGAGTGGAAGGAAACAGATTCTCCTTTTATAAAGGTAGCAACTATAAAAATACCTCAACAAACATTTAGAACAAAAGAAAGAGATGAGTTAGCTGAGGAAATGTCATTTTCACCAGGTCATACATTATTAGAACATCAACCTATCGGTGGTATCAATCGCGCTCGCGTTGAAATCTACAAAAACTTATCCAAATTCAGACATGTTAGGGATAATCGTAAAATGCTTGAACCAGAAGATTAATAGGGGTCACAACACCAAAAAAAGAAAATTGTACGTTTAGACATAATTTGGATACATAATAGCCGATTCCCTTTACGTTAAGGAATCGACTGTTCATTTTTATCGCTTTTTCATAAAGCTTTTCTCTCGTAATGGCCGTAGATTATTAAAATCTGTTCTTTGTTTGCCATACGTAATCACCTGTTAATGTGATATGTTCCCAACCGAGTGGAGATAAGTTTAGGCGTTTCACCAACCAATAGAAGCAGGATCTACAATGACACCCATGATGATATCTTTAATTGTTGCGAGCGTTATAGGGGGTAGGTTGTTACTGCGAATTAAATATAGAACAAACCTTACCGTAGGAATGATCATTACAAGCATAGGATTTTTCCTTATGAGCACGATGGGGCTGGAGTCAACAATGTGGACAGCCGATGGATTTATGATTGTTATGGGATTTGGAATGGGGTTAGTGATGCCTACATTGATGATCGCTGTACAAAATGCATTTCCAAAAGAAAAGTTAGGTGCTGTGACCTCTGCATCTACATTTTTTAGATCCATTGGAGGTACCATTGGAGTTATGATCTTTAATGTTGTCATGAATAATACATATTAACGGGATAAAAAGAAATCTGTTGTAATTGGAAAAGAAAAGAAGGAACAAGGAATCAAAAAAAGACCTTGTAACGGAGTGACAATCTCACCCCTAAAGGGCAAACCGTAAATGAATTGCTTAAACATGAAGAGGAGCAGTCCCCTATGTGAATGTATCTACATTTCACGAGTTGAAACTGCTCCTCTTATTAGTCTCTTATATTACAACTCTTCAATTATGAGAGAACTAACTTTATCATTTCCAATAGTATTTTCATTAGGAGTGCCAAAAGCATTATCGTACGGCTTGATGCTGTCACCCACGATGTCATTAAACTCTTCACTTGCTCCACCAAAATTAGGATCTTCGTATAATGTAACTTTATAACCGATAACAAATATTGAACTTAGTGTATTATCTTTAAAATCTACTCTGTCAATTGACGAATGATTTCCAGGAGTAGTTACATTTGTATATCCCCCATTTACATCATATTCAGCATTGGTGAATAAATAAACACCTTTCCCGAATATTTTAAACGACGAAACTGTATTATCTCCTACGTTTCCTGAACTATCTAGTCTATCATCTTTATGTCGAATTGCTTGTACTTTACCGCCATATTTACTGTGTTCATACAATGTAACACCACGGTTCCCGATAGTTAGCACGGATGACAATCTGTCATTAGTCATTCCACAATTTTCGACAAAGGAACATTTATATTCATAATCAATATATTCATAAGCTCCTCTTAAACCAAAATCATTAAAGAAATAAACACCTTCGCCTTTGAACACATTAATTGATGAAGCTGCATTATCATTAAGAGCATGACCATCAGCTAAATTAGGTTCTCCATAACCGTCTTTAATGACAGCCAAATTTCCTTTAAAGCCAACATCCTGATATGCAACTAATGCCCAATCACCAATAACTTTCACCGAATCTAAATTATCATTTCCAAGAAAATGATCCATTCCCGAGCCATCATAACCCATTCTTACACCACCAGTCCCGGTACCAGTCAATGTTTTTATATCACCAGTGAAATCATACCCACTAAATGCATAGACTCCGTCTTCTTGTTCTTTTACTTCTATAGAAGACACCGTATTCGATTGTATAAGTTTTGAGTCAAGGTCATGATTATAATAATAACCGTTCTCCGAGAAGATCGCTTGTGCATACCCTAGATAGTCCCCGTCTTCGAATAGTCTAACATATACGTTTCCTTGAATTATCATTGATTTCAATTTGTCACCAAAATCATATGTTGCATCGTGTAAATTAGGCAAAGATTGACCCTTACTTACTGTAATACAATCCCCTTTGAAATTTAAATTTTCAAATAAAAACGCAGTTTCTGTCACTGTAAAATTATTAGGAACCAAAATAGCATCTGATTGAATAATTTGACCATCATAAAGTATTTCTTTCGTAATATACAGATCATCATTTGGATTTGCCACTAATAAGTCATATAATTCAGGAGATATATTTATAGAAGTATCATTCCCTTCAAACGAACCTATTAAATCTCCGCCTAAAGATGGGTCTCCAAGATGTATATTATACCAAGTTCTTTCCCCTACAAGAGGTTGAGAATCAGTCCATTCAAGTGGAATGGAACAACCAACGGCAAACTCTCTAACGTCTTCTGGACTTGTTAAATCCAATGTTACTACTTGTTCATTACTATAATTTGACACCGTATAATAAAGTACCACAATAGTATATAGATTATCCTGACGAAACGATCTGAGTTTATACGTATTGCTTTCTTCAGGTTTTACATTCACGTCAGTCCAACTCGTTACTGTTGGGTCTAAGATCGTTGCAGCAATACTATCATTTTTATAAACAAAGAAACCTTCAACATTCGAATCAGTCACTGGATTCCAAGAAATTGTTGTCGTTAAGTTACCAAAATCTGGAGTAGCTGTTATTTGAGGTACTGCTAGTGTTGTATCTACATCATAAACAGGTGTAGAAACACTAGCGTGCAATTTATTAACCATTTGTATAAAATAAGTGTTCTTTTCAGTTGTAAGTCCTACATCATCTAAATCATTATCAAAAACATCATCTAGTTTGCCAAAATTGACTCCAGAATTATAATTTACTTTTACATTTGTGACTAAATTATATACACCCCACTTGTATGCATTTCCCCCAGAATATCCAAATTCAAATGAAACTGTTTCTGTAGTAGCTGCGTGGTATGTTCTAGAAATTGCATATGTTCTTTCATCTGCATAGTTGTAACTCAGAGTAGCACCTACTGTAATTCCAGCTAATTGGTTTTCATATTCCAATTTAGCCTCTGTTCCAAATCCATGTGTAATAACCGCTGATTCAGTCTGTTCCGTACTTAATCCATACTCCATTCCTATTGATAAGGTACTTGCTGTACCATCAGGTGCAATTCCAGCACGCGCTAACTGCCACCATTCCTCAATATCTAACGTGAGACCCTCAGCAAAGTGTGATTCTTTATTTAGTAAAAGTATAATCCCTTCAGGAACATCACCCTGAAGTGGGAATGTAGTTACAATTGCGTTGTTTGTTGGATCAAAAATACCTAGAAATGTAGAGACACCAATATCATAACCTTCATCACTTATCATAGCATTTAAATGACTTATATCCCTTCCTGCGAGATCTTCGTAAAATTCAGAATTATAGAATTGATTATTTTCTCCATCATATTCGCCCGTACCTATTTTAACTCTAACTGGTATATTATCAAATCTTTCTGGTACTACACCTGGATAAATTGTTCTACTTTGATACGTAGAATCTGGATATGCATCCTCCATTTCGGTAGCAGGGACGATAAGTGGAGGCAATTTGTAATCGCCGCTTGATGAACTAGCCGTATCCATTGTAGATGCTGTTTCTTCAGGTACATATACCTTATAGTCACCATTATCGATCTCCACATATCCTGCTGCATTTACCTCTGATGCAAATACGCTCATTGTGATCAAAGCTAAAACGAATGAAAACATAACACAAATGATAAAACTAGATAGATAATTTTTTTTGAACATTAACATATTTATTTCCTCCCAATTAAATTAATCATTTTACCTCTACTTGAAAACCCTTACATTTGAAAATAAAGAACATAATTATAACAAATAGATTCCATCATACAAACTTCACATTAGATATCACCTCCTTTATTTAAGTTAGTTGTAACAAACTAACTATGATACGAAAACTTGACAACTAAATAATAGACATCTTTTATACATCATAGAAACTGTTCATTCCAAAATTAAATTAATTATTTAGTTATAAATAAAAATATTCATATGTATCATCATGGTATTCAATAATTAGAAACTTAATTATATTAATTTTCTGAATTTTCTAATAATAATTGAACTAATATATAAATTTTTTATAAAAACATTTTCAAACAACACCATCATTGCACCGCTTTAATTGAATAATTAATATATGTTTGTTATAAATAACATAATACGGACTTCTGTATAATTATGCAATAAGAATATTCTGGTAAAAAATAATCTACGTAAGATGCATCATCCTTAATGTACATTTTTTCATAAGCACCATAGCGAAAATAAACATTTCCATCGAGCCATCTTTTATCATTTAGTATATAGGAATCAGCTTTACATTTTAGCAATGGTGGAGGTGTATACTTAGCTGATCACATTAAGTCTGGAGAACAAGTAGTATTGAAAGAAGGGCGACCTGGGCGGGTCTTGATGGT